>JBHJND010000125.1:0-7070 GCA_048497655.1 Caballeronia novacaledonica | reverse complement strand
CGGCGCGAGATCGACTTCCACCGCGGCCAGCACTCGATCCTGGAGGCCGGGCGCGCCGCCGGCATCGACCTGCCGTTCTCCTGCAAGGGCGGCATGTGCAGCACCTGCCGCGCCCGGCTGCTCGAGGGCGAGGTGAAGATGGCGAAGAACTACGCGCTCGAGCCGCACGAGGTCGCCGCCGGCTTCGTGCTGACCTGCCAGTCGTACCCGCTGACCGAGCGGGTGGTGATCTCCTTCGACGATCGATGAGCCGCACGCGCTCGGCCAGCTTCGAGCAGCACCGCGAGGCGATCCGCGCCTCGGCGGCGCGGCTGTTCGCGCGCAACGGCTACCCGGTGACGCCGGTGGCCGAGCTGGCACGCTCCTGCGGCATCTCCAAGGCGCTGCTGTACCACTACTACCGCGACAAGGAGCAGCTGCTGTTCGACATCGCCGACCGCTACCTCGACAGCCTGCTGGCGATAGTCACCGAGGTCGAGGCGCAACGGCTCGCTCCGCCGGCGCGGCTGCGGCAGCTGATCGGGCGCTTCATGGGCGCCTACGAGGACGCGGCGGTCTACCACCGCGTGCTGGTGCAGGACGTCAAGTACCTGAAGACCGCGCACCGCAACCACGTCGACGCCAAGCAGCGCCGCGTGGTGCAGGCCTACGCCGAGGCGGTGGCCGCGGCGGCGCCGCAGCTGGCCGGCAGCGCCCTGCTGAAGCCGGTGACGATGACCCTGTTCGGCATGATCAACTGGACCTTCACCTGGCTGAAGGACGAGGGGCCGGTGAGATACGCCGACATGGCGCCGGTAGTGGCCGATCTGTTCCTGCGCGGCATCGGGGCGGTGCAGCCGCTCGCCGGGGCCGCGGCAGGCGGCAGCCGGCGCGTCGGCCGGATCGCGAGGCGGCCGCTGCCGGCGGCCGCATGATGGAGCTCAGATGAGACAGGCCTTTATCTGCGACGGCATCCGCACCCCGATCGGCCGCTACGGCGGTGCGCTGGCCGCGGTGCGCACCGACGACCTGGCGGCGCACCCGATCCGCGCGCTGGTCTCGCGCAATCCCGGCCTCGACTGGGGGCTGCTCGACGACGTGCTGTACGGCTGCGCCAACCAGGCAGGCGAGGACAACCGCAACGTGGCGCGGATGGCGGCGCTGCTGGCCGGGCTGCCGACCGACGTGCCGGGGGCGACGATCAACCGCCTGTGCGGCTCCAGCCTCGATGCGGTCGGCACGGCGGCGCGCGCGATCGCGGCCGGCGAAGCGGAACTGCTGATCGCCGGCGGCGTCGAGAGCATGAGCCGGGCGCCGTTCGTCATGCCCAAGGCCGACAGCGCGTTCTCGCGCAGCAACGCGGTGTACGACACGACCATCGGCTGGCGCTTCGTCAACCCGGCGATGAAGGCGAAGCACGGCGTCGACTCGATGCCCGAAACGGCCGAGAACGTCGCTGCCGAGTTCGCCATCGCCCGCGCCGACCAGGACGCCTTCGCCGCCCGCTCGCAGGCGCGCTACGCCGCGGCGAAGGCGCGCGGCTTCTACGCCGGGGAGATCGCGCCGCTGACGATTGCCGGCAGGAAAGGCGACACCGTGGTCAGCGAGGACGAGCACCCGCGCGAGACGACGGTCGAGGCGCTCGGCAAGCTCAAGGGGGTGGTCAGGCCCGACGGCTCGGTCACCGCCGGCAATGCCTCGGGCGTCAACGACGGCGCGGCAGCGCTGCTGCTGGCGAGCGAGGCGGCGGCGAAGAAGCACGGCCTCACGCCGAAGGCGCGCGTGCTGGGCATGGCGGTGGCCGGCGTGCCGCCGCGGATCATGGGCATCGGCCCGGCGCCGGCGACGAGCAAGCTGCTGGCGCGGCACGGCCTGTCGATCGACCGGGTCGACGTGATCGAACTGAACGAGGCCTTTGCGGCGCAGGCGCTGGCGGTCACCCGGCAGCTGGGGCTGGCCGACGACGCGGCGAACGTGAACCCGAACGGCGGTGCCATCGCCATCGGCCACCCGCTCGGCGCCTCGGGGGCGCGGCTGACGCTGACGCTGCTGCGGCAGCTGCAGGCGAGCGGCGGCCGCTACGGCGTGGCGACGATGTGCATCGGCGTCGGGCAGGGGATTGCCCTGCTTGTCGAGCGGCTGTGAATTTCTTCTGATACGGCAAGGTTTTCGCGTTGCGTTCTGGTCTTATGTCGTTTTTGCAGTGCCTGGCCGCGGGGTGTAGTCGGCGCCCTGAGATCACGGTTCCCTTTCCGACAGCACGAAGAGCAGGAGGAGACCCATGAAACTGAAACTGAAACTGCTGGCGGCGCTGCTTGCGCCGGCGATGGCGCTGGCCAGCGCGCAGGTCGCGGCGCAGGACATAAAGGTCGGCGTGACCGTGTCGGCCACCGGCCCGGCGGCCTCGCTCGGCATCCCCGAGCGCAACACCTTCGCCCTGATGCCGCAGTCGATCGGCGGCCGCAAGGTGCAGTACATCATCCTCGACGACGCCTCCGACACCACCAGCGCGGTGAAGAACACGCGCAAGCTGATCGGCGAGGACAAGGTCGACGTCATCATCGGCTCGACCGTGACGCCGAACTCGCTGGCGATGATCGACGTCGCCGCCGAGACCGAGACGCCGATGATCTCGATGGCCGCCTCCAGCCGCATCGTCGAGCCGGTCGACGCCAAGAAGCGCTGGGTGTTCAAGACGCCGCAGAACGACCAGCAGATGGCGGTGGTGATCGTCAGCGACATGCTCGCCAAGGGGATCAAGACGGTCGGCTTCATCGGCTTCGCCGACGCCTACGGCGAGGGCTGGTGGAACGAGTTCTCCAAGATCGCCGAGGCGCGCGGCCTGAAGGTCCTGGCCAACGAGCGCTACCAGCGCACCGACACCTCGGTCACCGGCCAGGTGCTGAAGATCGTCTCGGCCAAGCCCGACGCGGTGCTGATCGCCGGCTCCGGCACGCCGGCGGCGCTGCCGCAGAAGACGCTGAAGGAGCGTGGCTACGGCGGCGCGATCTACCAGACGCACGGCGTGGCCAACCGCGACTTCCTGCGCGTGTGCGGCAAGGACTGCGAGGGCACGCGGCTGCCGGCCGGCCCGGTGCTGGTCGCCGACCAGCTGCCGAACGACCATCCGGTGAAGAAGTCGGCGCTGGCCTACGTCGACGCCTACGAGAAGGCGCACGGCAAGAACAGCGTGTCGACCTTCGGCGCCCACGCCTGGGACGCCGGCATCCTGCTGCAGGCGGCGGTCCCGGTGGCGCTGAAGAAGGCGCAGCCCGGCACCAAGGAGTTCCGCGCCGCACTGCGCGATTCGCTCGAAGGCGTGAAGAACGCCGCCGGCGCGCACGGCATCTACAACATGAGCCCGAACGACCACCTCGGCCTGGACCAGCGCGCGGCGGTGATGGTGCAGATCGTCGACGGCGACTGGAAGCTGGCCAAGTAGCCTCGTGATCGGTTCGCCGTGAACCGCGACCGGCCGCGGGGCGCCCGCCCCGCGGCCGGTCTCGCCTGCCGCGGCACGCCGCAGCAGATCGCACTGAACGCATCAAGGAACGCGCCCGCCCGATGGACTTCCAGATCGCCCTGATCCTCGGCCAGGACGGCATCACCAACGGCGCCATCTACGCGCTGCTGGCACTGGCCCTGGTGCTGGCCTTCGCCGTCACCCGGGTG
This sequence comes from Caballeronia novacaledonica, assembly GCA_048497655.1. Lineage (GTDB taxonomy): Bacteria > Pseudomonadota > Gammaproteobacteria > Burkholderiales > Burkholderiaceae_F > JADJWR01. The sequence goes on along the minus strand of JBHJND010000125.1, from coordinate 3,419 downwards.
ATCTTCATTCCGCAGGGGGAGTTCGTCGCCTACGGCGCGCTGACCCTGGTGGCGCTGCAGGCGGGCAAGCTGCCGGGCACGCTCTGGCTGCTGCTGGCGGCCGGCGCGCTGGTGGCGCTGGTCGACGGCATCGGCGCGGTGCGGGCGCGGGCGTGGCGGCGGCTGCTGCCCGTCGTCGGCTGGAACCTCGCGCTGCCGCTGGCGCTTTGGGGCCTGCTCGCCGCGCTGCCTCTGACCAGCCTGCCGATGCCGCTGCAGATCGCACTCGCCCTGGCGGTGGTGGTGCCGCTGGGGCCGATGATCTACCGGCTCGCCTACCAGCCGCTGGCCGAGGCCTCGGTGCTGGTGCTGCTGATCGTCTCGGTGGCGGTGCACGTGGTGATGGTCGGGCTCGGCCTGGTCGCCTTCGGCGCCGAGGGCTCGCGCACGCCGCCCTTCACCGACGGCCGCTTCGACCTCGGCGATCTCACCGTCAGCATGCAGACGCTGTGGGTGATCGGCTGCTCGCTGGCGCTGATCGTCGGCCTGTACCTGGTCTTCGAGCGCACGCTCTACGGCAAGGCCCTGCGCGCCACCGCGGTGAACCGCCAGGGAGCGCGGCTGATGGGCATCCCGACCGCGCTGGCCGGCAGGCTGACCTTCTTCCTGTGCGCGCTGATCGGCGCCTTCTCCGGCGTGCTGATCGCGCCGATCACCACCGTCTACTACGACACCGGCTTCCTGATCGGCCTGAAGGGTTTCGTCGCCGCCATCATCGGCGGCCTGGTCAGCTACCCGGTGGCGGCCGTCGGCGCGGTGCTGGTCGGCCTGCTCGAGTCCTACTCGTCGTTCTGGGCCAGCGCCTACAAGGAGGTGATCGTCTTCACGATGATCATCCCGGTGCTGCTCTGGCGCTCGCTGACCACGCGCCACGTGGAGGAGGAGGAGTGAGCCCGCGCTGGCTGCTGCTCGGCTTCCTGGTGCTGCTCGGGCTGGTGCCGGTATTCGGCTCCGAGTTCCAGGTCACGCTCGCCAACTACATCGGCCTGTATGCGCTGGTGGCGCTCGGCCTGGTGCTGCTGACCGGCGTCGGCGGCCTGACCTCCTTCGGCCAGGCGGCCTTCGTCGGCCTGGGCGCCTACACCACCGCGGTGCTGACGACGGCGCAGGACCTGCCGCCGTGGCTGGCCTGGATCGGCGCCTCGCCGTGGCTGTCGCTCGCCGCCGGCCTGCTGCTGACGCTGGTCTTCGCGGTGGTGCTCGGCATGATGACGCTGCGGCTGTCCGGGCACTACCTGCCGCTGGGCACGATCGCCTGGGGCATCAGCCTGTACTTCCTGTTCGGCAACATGGAGTTCCTCGGCGGCTTCACCGGCGTGCGCGGCATCCCGCCGATCTCGATCTTCGGCTACGAGGTCGACAGCGCGCGCGGCATCTTCTACCTGATCTACCTGTTCCTGCTGTCCGGCGTGGTCACCATCGAGAACCTGCTCGACTCGCGCGAAGGCCGCGCCATCCGGGCCCTGAAGGGCGGCATGGTGATGGCCGAGTCGATGGGCGTGAACACGGCGATCTCGCGGATGGTGATCTTCGTGCTGGCGGCGCAGATGGCCTGCGCCTCCGGCTGGCTGTACGCGCACATGCAGCGCTTCCTCAACCCGACGCCGTTCTCGCTGCACTAGGGCATCGAGTACCTGTTCATGGCGGTGGTCGGCGGCGCCGGCTACGTCTGGGGGGCGCTGGTCGGCGCCACCGTGATCGCGGTGTCCAAGCAGTGGCTGCAGGACATCCTCACGCGCATCATCGGCCAGGCCGGCAACTTCGAGGTGATCGTCTTCGGCATCGCGATGATCATCGTGCTGCAGCGGGCGCGCGACGGGCTGTGGCCGGTGCTGACGCGCTGGGTGCCGGTGCGCCGCCGGCCGCGCCGGATCGACCCGGGCGTGCCGCCGCTTGCGCGCCAGCCGCTGCCGGCAGCCGGCGAGACGGTGCTCGAAGTCGAGGGCGCGAGCAAGCGCTTCGGCGGCCTGGTCGCCGTCAACGAGATGAACCTGAGGGTCAGGGCGGGCGAGATCGTCGCGCTGATCGGGCCGAACGGGGCCGGCAAGAGCACGATGTTCAACCTGATCTCGGGCGTGCTGCTGCCGACTTCCGGCGAGGTCCGGTTCCGCGGCCGGCCGATCGCCGGCCAGACCTCGCGCGAGATCTCGCGGCTCGGCATGAGCCGGACCTTCCAGCACGTCAAGCTGCTGCCGGCGATGAGCGTGATCGACAACGTCGCCATCGGCGCGCACCGCCGCGAGTACCCGGGCCTGTTCAAGGGGGTGATCACCGGCGCCTGGCGGCTCGACCGCCGCGAGGAGGCGCGCGTGATGGCCGAAGCGGCGCGGCAGATCGAGCGCGTCGGCCTGGCCGACCACATGTTCGAGGCCGCCGGTTCGCTGCCGCTCGGCAAGCAGCGGATCCTCGAGATCGCCCGCGCGCTGTGCGCCGACCCCTGCCTGCTGCTACTCGACGAGCCGGCGGCTGGCCTGCGCTACCTGGAGAAGCGGGCGCTGGCCGAACTGCTGCGCAAGCTGAAGGAGGAAGGCGTGTCGATCCTGCTGGTCGAGCACGACATGGACTTCGTCATGGGACTGGTGGATCGCGTCACGGTGATGGACTTCGGCCATCAGATCGCCGAGGGCCTGCCGGAGGAAGTGCAGCGCAACCCGAAGGTCCTGGAGGCGTACCTGGGAGGGGTGGAGTGACGGAGCCCCTGCTGCGCGTGCGCGACCTGTCGGTTACCTACGGCAAGGTGGCGGCGCTCACCAACGCCAACCTGCAGGTCGGCCTCGGGCAGATCGTCACCGTGATCGGCCCCAACGGCGCCGGCAAGACGACCATGCTGGCGTCGATCATGGGCGCGCTGCCGTCCAACGGCGGCGCGCGCGGCGAGGTCCGCTTCGACGGCCACGACTGCGCCGGGGCGCCGATCGAGCGGCTGGTGGCGCGCGGCATGACGCTGGTGCCCGAGAAGCGCGAACTGTTCGGCGAGATGAGCGTCGAGGACAACCTGCTGCTCGGCGCCTTCCAGCGCTACCGGCACGGCCAGCGCGACCACGACAGCACGATGGCCGAGGTCTACGCGCTGTTCCCTCGCCTGCAGGAGCGGCGCAAGCAGCTGGCCGGCACCCTGTCCGGCGGCGAGCGGCAGATGCTGGCGATCGGCCGCGCGCTGATGGCGCGGCCGAAGCTGCTGATGCTCGACGAGCCGTCGTTGGGCCTGGCGCCGCTGATCGTGCGCGAGATCTTCCACATCATCGAGGAACTGAAGCGCCGCGGCGCCTCGATTCTGCTGGTCGAGCAGAACGCGCGCGCCGCGCTGAAGGTGGCCGACTTCGCCTACGTGCTGGAAACGGGCGAGATCGCGCTCGAAGGCCCGGCGCAGGAACTGGCCA
>JBHJND010000124.1:0-2826 GCA_048497655.1 Caballeronia novacaledonica | reverse complement strand
GCGTACGCACGTCTACAGAGTCCCGACGGCATCGAAGGCCGGCGCATCGGGCTCAACAACGCTCGAAGGGATCCGCGCGATGCGCGACCCTTCGATTGCAAGAGGCGAGCGCAGGCCCCGGCAGGAATTCAGCGCGGCGGCTCGGCCGTTGGCGGCTCCTGCAGCTTCAGCCGCACCTGCACGAAGCCGTTCTCGTCTCCGGGCAAGGTCTCGAAGCCGAGCGCGCGCGCCAGCTTCAGCATGCCGGCGTTCTCGCGCAGCACGTCGCCGACCAGCTCGCCGGTGCCCCGCTCACGGCAATAGCGGATCATCTTCTTCATCAGCAGGAAGCCGAGGCTGCGTCCCTTCAGGTCGGAGCGGACCATGATGCCGAACTCGGCCTGCGCGTTGTCGGCGTCGGTCACCGCGCGCACCGTGCCGATGGTCTCCGGCTGGCCGTCGGCGCCGGGGATCGTCGCGACGAAGGCCATCTCGCGCTCGTAGTCGATCTGCGTCAGCCGCGCCAGCTCGCTCGGCGCGATCGAGCGTCGGCTGCTGAACACCCGCATGCGGATGTCCTCCGGATCGAGCCTGGCCAGGAAGGCGAGGTGGCGCTCGCCGTCGTCGGGCCGGATCGGCCGCATCAGCATCTGGCCGTCGTCCCAGGCGAAGGTCTCCTCCAGTTCGCGCGGGTAGGGGCGGATTGCCAGCCGCGCCTCGCCGCGCGCGCGATCCTGCTTCGCCACGCGGACGCGGCCGTTCAGCGCGATCACGCCGTGCTCGTCGACCAGCAGCGGGTTGATGTCGAGCTCGGCGAGCTCCGGCAGGTCGATCACCATCTGCGACACCGCGACCAGCGCCCGGCACACGGCGTCGAGGTCGGCCGCCGGCCGGTCGCGGTAGCCGGCCAACAGCCGCGCGATCCGCGTGCGCGAGACCAGTTCGCGCGCCAGCGCCGTATTCAGCGGCGGCAGCGCCACCGCGCGGTCGCCGACGATCTCCACCGCAGTGCCGCCATGGCCGAAGACGATCACCGGGCCGAACTGCGGATCGTTCGCCACGCCGATGAGCAGCTCGAACGCATTCGGACGGCGCACCATCGGCTGCACGACGAATCCTTCCAGCCGCGCTTCCGGCCGCAGTTCGTGCGCCCGCCGCAGCATCGCCACCGCCGAGGCGCGCAGTTCGTCGGCCGACTCGATGTTGAGCACCACGCCGCGCACGTCCGACTTGTGGCTGATGTCGGGCGAGTCGAGTTTCAGGGCCACCGGGTAGCCGATCGCCTCGGCCGCCGCGCGGGCGGCGTACACCGAGGGCGCGGCGCGCGTCTCGACCACCGGGATGCCGTACAGCGTCATCAGCTCGCGGCCCTGCCGGTCGGTCAGCCACTGCTGCCCGGCGGTCAGCGCGGCGCGAAGCAGGCCGCGGGCGCGGCCGACGTCGGGCGCGTGCTCGTCGGCCGAACTCGGCGGCGACTGCAGCAGCTGCTCCTGGTTGCGGCGGTAGGTGACCGAGTGCACGAAGGCGCGCACCGCCTCCTCGGGCGTGTGATAGCTGGCGATGCCGGCCTGCGTGAAGCGGCGCCGGGCGTCCTCGACCGACGCGGCGCCCATCCAGCACGACAGCACCGGCCGCGTGGCGCTCTTCACCACCGGCACGCAGGCCTCGGCGATCGCGTCGGCCGGCACGATCGCCGACGGGGCGTGGATGAACAGCACGGCGTCGGCTTCCGGCGCGTCGCCGAGCACCTTCAGAGTCTCGACGTAGCGGCTGACCGGCGCGTCGCCGATGATGTCGACCGGGTTGGCGCGCGACCACATCGGCGGCAGCAGCGCGTCGAGTTTCTTGACCGTGTCGTCGGACAGCCTGGCCAGCCGCGCGCCGCCTAGCGCCGCCGCATCGGCCGCCAGCACGCCGGCGCCGCCGCCGTTGCTGACGATCATCAGCCGGTCGCCCGCGAAGCGCTGGCCGCGCGCCAGCGTCTCGACGGCGACGAACAGGTCGAGCAGGTTCTCCACCCGCAGCATGCCGGCACGGCGGATCGCCGCGTCGAAGACCTCGTCGGCGCCGGCGAGCACGCCACTGTGCGTCGCCGCCGCCTGCGCCCCTTCGGGAGCGCGGCCGGTCTTGACCACGATCACCGGCTTGTTGCGCGAGGCCGCGCGCGCGGCGGAGAGGAACTTGCGCGGCGTCTTGACCGACTCGACGTACAGCAGGATGGCGCGCGTCTGCGGGTCGCTGCCGAGGTAGTCGATCAGGTCGCCGAGGTCGACGTCGGCGCGGTCGCCGACCGAGATGAAGTGCGAAAAGCCGATGCCGCGCGAGTTGGCCCAGTCGAGCACGGCGGTGACCAGCGCGCCGGACTGCGAGACGAACGCCAGCGGGCCGGCGACCGTGCTGACGGGCGCGAAGCTGGCGTTCAGCCGCAGCCCCGGCACCAGGAAGCCGACGCAGTTGGGCCCCAGGATGCGCAGCAGGTGCGGCTGCGCGGCCTGCAGCATCAGCTCGGTGATGCTGCGGCCCTTGCGGTCGACGGCGGCGGCCACCCCGGCGGTCAGCACGGCCGCGGCGCGCGTGCCGCGGCCGCCGAGTTCCTCGATCAGGCCCGGCAGCGTCGGCGTCGGCGTGCAGATCACCGCCAGGTCGGGCGCCTGCGGCAGCGCCTTGACGCTGGCGTAGGCCTGCCGGCCTGCCACCTCCTTGTATTTCGGGTTGACCGGCCAGACCTCGCCCTCGAAGCCGTCGGCGAGCAGGTTGCGCATGACCGTGTAGCCGACGCTCGCTGGCCGGTCGGAGGCGCCGATCACCGCCACCGAACGCGGCGCCAGCAGGTACTCGAGGTTGCGG
>JBHJND010000123.1:0-5957 GCA_048497655.1 Caballeronia novacaledonica | reverse complement strand
GCCAGCCTGACCTGGGCGCTGTCGGGTTTCAGCAACTCGACGGTGTGGCTGATCTTCGCCGCCTTCATGTTTGCGCTCGGCTACGAGAAGACCGGCTTCGGCCGGCGAATCGCGCTGATACTGGTCAAATCGATGGGTAAGCGCACACTCACATTAGGCTACGCGGTCGCTTTCGCCGACCTGCTGCTGGCGCCGTTCACGCCGTCGAACACCGCCCGCAGCGGCGGCACCGTGTTCCCGGTGATCCGCAACCTGCCGGCGTTGTACGGCAGCGAGCCCAACGACCCGTCGTCGCGGAGGATCGGCGGCTACTTGATGTGGGTGGCGATCGCCGCCACCAGCATCACCAGCTCGATGTTCCTGACCGGCCTGGCGCCCAACCTGCTGGCGGTCGAAATGGTCAACAAGACCGCCAAGGTGGCGATCAGCTGGACCGACTGGTTCGTCGCCTTCGCGCCGGTTGGCATCGTGCTGCTGCTGGTGCTGCCGCTGGCGGTGTACTTCCTCTATCCGCCGGAAGTGAAGAGCGGCGACGAGGTGCCGAAGTGGGCGGCCGGCGAACTCGCCAAGATCGGCGGCATCACCCTGCAGCAGGTCGAACTGGCGGTGCAGGTGCTGCTGGCGCTGACGCTGTGGATCTTCGGCGGCGAGGTGATCAACGCCACCACGGTGGCGATCGCGGTCATCGCGCTGATGGTCGTGCTGCGCGTGGTCAGCTGGGACGACGTCCTCGCCAACAAGCAGGCGTGGAACACGCTGGTGTGGTTCGCCACGCTGGTGGCGCTGGCCGACGGGCTGAACAGGGTCGGCTTCGTCAAGTGGTTCGCCGACACGGTCGGCGCGCACATGGGCGGCTTCTCGCCGACGATGGCGATGCTGATCCTGGTGGCGGTGTTCTTCTTCACCCACTACCTGTTCGCCAGCATCACCGCCCACGTGACGGCGATGCTGCCGGTGATGCTGGCCGTCGGCATGGGCATCCCCGGGCTCGACATCCGGACCTTCTCGCTGCTGCTGATCCTGACGCTCGGCATCATGGGCATCCTGACCCCGTACGCCACCGGGCCGAGCCCGGTGTACTACGGCAGCGGCTACATCCCGGCCAGGGACTACTGGCGGCTGGGCGCGATCTTCGGCGTGATCTTCTTCGTCGCGCTGCTCGTCATCGGCGTGCCGTGGCTGGCGATGATCGGCTGATCCGGATCGCCGTCGCGCTCCCCCGCGGCGGCGGCTGGGCAGGCGGCGGCGCAGCGATGCGCCGCCGTTCTTCTTTCGGCCTTACGCCGCGCCGCGCTCGTACCAGCCGCGGCTGGCGTTGACCACCTTGACCACCAGCAGCATCACCGGCACCTCGATCAGCACGCCGACCACGGTGGCCAGCGCCGCGCCCGAGTCGAAGCCGAACAGGCTGATCGCCGCGGCCACCGCCAGCTCGAAGAAGTTCGACGCGCCGATCAGCGCGGGGGGGCAGGCCACCGAGTGCTTCTCGCCGACCCGGCGGTTGAGCCAGTAGGCCAGCGCGGAGTTCAGGAACACCTGGATCAGGATCGGCACCGCCAGCATGGCGATGACGAGCGGCTGCTTCAGGATCTGCTCGCCCTGGAAGGCGAACAGCAGCACCAGCGTGGCGAGCAGCGCGCCGATCGACCACGGGCCGATTCTCGCCAGCAGCCGCTCGAGCGCCGGCTGGCCACCACGCGCGAGCACCTGCGCGCGGACGATCTGCGCGATGACCACCGGGATGACGATGTACATGCCGACCGAGATCAGCAGCGTGTCCCACGGCACGGTGATCGACGACAGCCCCAGCAGCAGGGCGACGATCGGCGCGAAGGCGAAGATCATGATGGTGTCGTTCAGCGCCACCTGCGACAGGGTGAAGTACGGGTCGCCGCCGGTGAGGCGGCTCCAGACGAACACCATCGCCGTGCACGGCGCCGCGGCGAGCAGGATCAGGCCGGCGACGTAGCTGTCGATCTGCCCGGCCGGCAGGTACGGCGCGAAGAGGTGGCGGATGAAGATCCACGCCAGCACCGCCATCGAGAACGGCTTGACCAGCCAGTTGACGGCCAGCGTGACGCCGATGCCGCGCACGTGCTGCCGCACCTGCCCGAGCGCGCCGAAGTCGATCTTCAGCAGCATCGGGATGATCATCACCCAGATCAGCAGGCCGACCGGCAGATTGACCTGCGCGATCTCCATGCGGCCCACCGCCTGCACCGGCGCCGGGAAGGCCTGGCCGAGCGCGATGCCGGCGACGATGCACAGCGCCACCCACACCGTCAGGTAGCGCTCGAAGATGCTCATCGCCGCCGGCGGCGCGCCGGCGGTGGCGCCGCTGCTCACGAGCCGCCGATCTCCTTCAGCCGCTGCGTCAGTGCCACGCGGTCGAGCCTGGCCAGCGGCAGGCTGAGGAAGAGCTGCACGCGGTGCTGCAGGCGGTTGAAGGCCTGGAAGAAGGCCTTGCGCCTGGCTTCGTCGTCACCGTCGACGGCGGCCGGATCCTCGACACCCCAGTGCGCGGTGATCGGCTGCCCCGGCCAAAGGGGGCAGGCCTCGCCGGCCGCCGAATCGCAGACCGTGAAGACGAAGTCGAGTTCGGGCGCGCCGGGGCCGGCGAACTCGTCCCAGCTCTTACTGCGCAGCCCCTCGGTCGGCAGGCGGTTCTTCTGCAGCAGTTCGATGGCGAACGGGTTGACCTTGCCGGTGGGAAACGAGCCGGCCGAGAAGGCGCGAAAGCGCGGCGCGCCCATCGCGTTCATCATCACCTCGCTCATGATCGAGCGGGCCGAATTGCCGGTGCACAGGAACAGCACGTTGAAGGGTCGATCCACGCGGACACTCTCCTAGCCGCGGCAGGACTCGGCCTTCGCCGCCCCGAGGATGCCGGCGGCGAGTTGGCCGACCGCGACCTGCACGTGAAAGCGTTTCATGCCTTGCTGCTTCTTGCCCTGGGGGCGGTGCGCGCGTTGCGCACCAAGGTAACCGGTTTGCAGGCGACCACCGGCCCGCAGGACGGTCCGCAGTCGGCCGCGCAGCAGTTCTCGGTCAGGAAGGCGACCAGCGCGTTCATCGCCTCGAAGTTCGCCGCGTAGAAGACGAAGCGCCCTTCCTGCCGCGAGGTGACGAGCCCGGCGTGGGCGAGCTCCTTCAGGTGGAAGCTCAGCGTGGCCGGCGCGATGTCGAGCCGGCCGGCGATCTCGCCCGCCGCCAGGCCGGTCGGTCCCTGCTGCACCAGCAGGCGATAGGCGGCCAGCCGGGTGTCCTGCGCCAGCGCGGCCAGCGCCGTGACGACGTCGTTTGCTTTCATGCTTCGAAGATTATCAAAATGTCGATGACGGCTTCGTGACCGGCCCACGCCGGGTCACTTCCTTCCCGCGTAGGGATTGCGCAACGAGTCGACCAGCTCGTGCAGCGCCCGGCGGATCTGCTCCTCGTCGCACTCCATCAGCAGCGCGTCCTCGAAGGCGTCCTGCGCCAGCTGCGCCAGCTCGCGGTAGTTGTCGTTCAGCACCTTGATCTTCTCGACGCACGACACCGGCGCGCCGGTGGGCTGGCGCCACACGGGGGGTTGTGTCGGGTTGGACATCGACCGCTCTCCACGCGCTGCGTGTGCAGCCGCGCACACGATGCGGCAATTCTGCTCCCCCTGGAGAACAAGGTCGCGCCGATTCAGCGGCGGCCCGCCTCGTGCACCTCGGAGCGGACGAACGACTCGGTCAGCCCGCCCAGCCCGCGATAAAACGCGGTCTGCGCGCCGTCCCGCACAGCCGCGGTAAAAGGTGCCACCCAGCGCCCGAGGTGTTCGTCGAGGAATCGCCGCTGCGTCTGCGCGAAGCGCTCTGCCGCCGCCGGATCGGCGTTTCGCGCGGCCTCGGCGCGGCGGAACAGCAGCAGGTAGAGGAACTCGAGCTCGGCCGCGACGTGGTCGGGAAGATCGCGGAAGTCCTCGGCGAGTTCGAATCCCCCTTCGTCGTACAGCGCGTTGACCGCCACCGTCGAGTCGCGCATCAGGCTCGATCCGTCCTCGAGCCAGACCGAACCGTAGGGCTGTGCCAGGGCGCCGGTCGGGCCGACGAACAGCCGCGTGTAGTCGACCAGCAGTTCCTGCGCATCCCCGGCGGCAAACGCCTCGCCCAGCCGCCCTGCCGCCTCGGCCAGCGACGGGTCGATGCGCGCGGCAGCCTGCGCCATCGACACGAACAGCCGCTCCTCGGCGAACTCCGGGCCCGGCTCGTAGAAGCAGGCCGCGAGCAGTCGCGCCAGGTCGGCTCGTGCGGCCAGCGTTTCGAAGTCGTCGGTCGGCATCCGCACTGCGCTCCAGGGAAGAAAAAGGGGCAGGTCGCGCCCGCCCCCGAGAATGCCACGCGGCGCGGCTCAGCCGCGCGCGGTGTACTTGCCGACGTAGTGCACGTTCGGCCGCGTGCCCGCCTCCTCCTTCAGGCGGAACGACCGGTTCGCCTTCAGCACCTGCGCGATCGGCGCGGCGGCGGCGTCCTGGTCGCCGAAGATGCGCGCCTTCGACGGGCAGACCTCGACGCAGGCCGGCTGCATGCCGTTGGTCGTGCGGTGATAGCAGAAGGTGCACTTCTCGACCACGCCGGCCCGGCGGACCGGCGTCACGTCGTTGCCGGTGAAGGCGTTCAGCATCGGCGGCGTCGCGCCGGCGCGCCGGGCGGTTTCCTCGCCGGAGGCGGTGCCGCCCGGGATCGCCGCCGACTTGTCGGCCCATTTCGGCTGCGTCGGCGCGTCCGGCATGTTGAAGCTGATCACGCTGTAGCTCTCGCCGTTCAGGCTGTTGTCCTCGACGCTCGGGCTGCTGTACGGGCAGGCCGCCATGCACTGCCCGCAGCCGATGCACAGGGCCGGGTCGTGCATGGTTATGCCTTCCGGCGTCTTGTACATCGCCTTGGCCGGCGTCACCGGGCAGACCTCGACGCAGGCGGCGTTGCTGCAGTGATTGCACAGCACAGGCATCACCCAGTGCGTGACGTTCGGGAACACGCCCTCGGTCTTCATGACGAAGTCGGCCCAGTTGAAGGTCTGGCCGTCCGCGCGGTCGCGCGTGTTGTTCTCCGCCTTGCAGGCAAAGGCGCAGGCTCCGCAACCGACGCAGCGCTGCAGGTCGATGACCATTCCTAATCTCATCTCGATCTCCTTCGGCTCGCGGGTTGGGGTCAGGCCTTGGCGACGCGCACGCCGGTGAAGCCGCCGTTGCGCGCGGTGGAGCCGCTCAGCCGGTCATAGTCGTCGACCAGGATGTCGTTGTTGCTGCCGCCGCGCGGCACCTTGCCGTACTCCTTCGCCGCCACGCGCCCGTAGGCCCAGTGGCCCTGCCCGTAGCACTTGGCCACGGTGCCGGGGCGCACGCCCTCCCACAGCTTCAGCTTGACGGTCATCGCGCCGGACGGTGAGGTGACCTTGACCATGTCGCCGGTCTTCAGGCCGAGCTTCAGGCCGTCGGCCGGGTTCATCTTCAGCACGTCGTCCCACGAGACGTCGCCCGGATCGACCTTCTTGAACTCCTGGTACCAGGTCAGGTTGGCCGAGCGGCCCTCCCGGTTCAGCCGGCTCTTGTAGTCGATGAAGGTGAACGGGTACTCGGCGACGCTGCCGTGGCGCTTCGGCGGCTCATAGTGCGGCACGAAGGCCGCCTCGCCCTTGGCCACGTAGCCGGACACCGCCAGGATGTCGTCGACCGACGTGTTGAACTTCTTGGCGTGCTCCTCGAGCCCCTTCTTGGCGGTCGCGCTGTAGAACTCGAACTTCTTGGTCTCGGTGGCGAACTTGCCGCCCCAGCCGCGTTTCAGCGCATAGCGCGGGTTGCTGTAAATGCCCTTGGCACGGAACTCCGCCCAACCCTTGATCTGCGGGCTGCCCTTCAGCGGCTCCTTCGGCATCCAGATCGGCGCGCTGGAGATCTTGGTGGCGATCTCGTTGAAGTCACGCTCGTTGGT
>JBHJND010000122.1:0-2854 GCA_048497655.1 Caballeronia novacaledonica | reverse complement strand
GGCGGCCAGCTCTATGTCCGGCTTGCCGGTGCCGCAGCCGGCGTGCAGGCCGCGCACGCGAAGATGGGCGGCAGCCCGGTGCCCGAGGCCGCGCTGCTATGGGCCGAAGTGCGCGAGCAGTCGCACGACTTCTTCCAGTCGTCCGGCGCAACGCTGTGGCGCCTGGCGGTTCCGCCGACCACCGGCCCGCTCGATCTCGGGGCGACGCTGGTCGAGTGGAACGGCGGACAGCGCTGGGTGTGGTCGGACGCGCCGGCGGAGAAGATCCGCGCGCGTGTCGCGGCGGCCGGCGGGCACGCGACGCAGTTCCGCGGCGGCGACCGCCGTTCGACGTTCCACCCGCTGGCGCCCGGGGTGGCAGCGATCCATCGCCGGCTGAAGGCCGAGTTCGACCCGGTCGGCCTCTTCAACCCCGGCCGACTGTACGCAGAGCCCTGATGCAGACCGCCCTCGCCGACTTCATCCGCAACACGCCGGAAGGCAAGGAGGCCGACGCCATCCTGCGCAAGTGCGTGCACTGCGGCTTCTGCACCGCCACCTGCCCGACCTACCAGCTGCTCGGCGACGAGCTCGACAGCCCGCGCGGCCGCATCTACCTGATGAAGCAGGTGCTGGAGGGCAAGGAGGTCACGCGCTCCACGCAGGTCCACCTCGACCGCTGCCTCACCTGCCGCAACTGCGAGACGACCTGCCCGTCCGGCGTGCAGTACGGCCGCCTGGTGGACATCGGCCGCAAGATCGTCGACGACCACGTGGTGCGCCCGGCCGGCGAGCGGCTGATGCGCACCGCGCTGAAGGAAGGCCTGACGAGCGCGGCATTCGCCCCGGCGATGGCGCTCGGCAAGATGATGCGGCCGCTGCTGCCCGCATCGCTGAAGGCCAAGGTGCCAGCGCCGCAGGACGCCGGCGCCTGGCCGACGCGCACGCACGACAAGCGGGTGCTCCTGCTCGAGGGCTGCGTGCAGCCGTCGATGGCGCCGAACATCAACACCGCGACCGCGCGCGTGCTCGACGCGCTGGGCATCGAGTCGCTGCGGCCGAAGGCCGCCGGCTGCTGCGGCGCGATCCGCTACCACCTGAACGACCAGGACGGCGGCCTCGCCGACGCGCGTCGCAACGTCGACGCGTGGTGGCCGTACATCAAGGACGCCGAGGCCGAAGGCGTGATCGCGATCGTCGTCAACGCCAGCGGCTGCGGCGTCCAGGTGCGCGAGTACGCGCACCTGCTGGCGCGCGATCCGGCGTACGCGAAGAAGGCCGAGCGCGTCAGCGCGCTGGCGCGGGATCCCGCGGAACTGCTGCCCACGCTCGCCGCGGAACTGAAGCAGGCGCTGCCGGCGCCGGCCGAGGGCCGCGTGGTGTTCCATCCGCCGTGCACGCTGCAGCACGGATTGAAGGTGAAGGGCGCCGTCGAGGCGCTGCTCGCGTCGCTCGGCGCGCAGGTGCTTCCGGTGGGCGAGTCGCACTTCTGCTGCGGCTCGGCCGGCACGTACTCGGTGCTGCAGGCCGACCTCGCGATCGAACTGCGCGATCGCCGGCTCGGCCACCTGCAGGCGCCGAAGCCCGACGTGATCCTGTCGGCCAACATCGGCTGCATCCAGCATCTGGCCAGCGGGACCGGCACCCGCGTGATGCACTGGATCGAGTGGCTCGACGAGCGACTGCGCGGCCGCTGACCCGACCCCATGCTGCAGGCGCTTGCCACGCTGCTCGTGTTCCAGACGGTCGGCGAGGTGCTCTCCTACGCGCTGGCGCTGCCGATCCCGGGCCCCGTGCTCGGCATGGCGCTGTTGCTCGGCTTCCTGCTGATCAACGAAGGCGCGGTCGCGGCGCTCCGGCCCACCTGCGTCGAGCTGCTGAAGCACCTGTCGCTGCTGTTCGTGCCTGCCGGCGTCGGCGTCATGCTGCACGTCGCGCGCATCGCCAGCGAGTGGCTGCCGATACTGGTCGCGCTGGTTACCAGCACCGCGCTGGCGATCGTCGTGACGGCGCTGGTGATCGAGTGGACGTCGCGCTGGCTGGCGCGGGAGCCGTCGCCGTGACGCGGCAGCTCGGCGAGATCTGGGTCTACCTGTCGGCCACGCCGCTGCTGGGACTGACCGTCACGCTGCTCGCCTACCTGCTGGCGTACCGGCTCTACGAGCGCGTGCGGTTCAACCCGCTCGCCAACCCGGTCGCCGTCGCCGTGGTGCTGCTGGTGCTGGTGCTGACGGTCACGCGCACCCCGTACGCAACCTACTTCGAAGGCGCGCAGTTCGTGCACTTCCTGCTGGGACCCGCGACCGTGGCGCTGGCGCTCCCGCTGTACGACCAGCGCGCCAAGCTGAAGCGCCTGTGGCTCCCGCTGACGGCCGGGCTCACCGCCGGAGTTGTCACCGCGATCGTGTCGGCGGTCGGCATCGCCTGGGCGCTCGGCGCGAGCCGGCAGACGCTGCTGTCGCTGGCGCCGAAGTCGGTCACCACGCCGATCGCGATGGGCATCGCCGAGAAGATCGGCGGCCTGCCGTCGCTGACCGCCGTGTTCGTGATCCTCACCGGCATGACCGGCGCGATCATCGCGCGGCCGCTGCTGAACCTGATCGGCGTCGGGGCGCATCCGACGCGCGGCTTCGCGGTGGGCGTGGCCGCGCACGGCATCGGCACTGCGCGCGCGTTCCAGGTCAGCGAGGAGATGGGCGCATTCGCCGGCCTTGCGATGGGCCTGACCGCGTTGCTGACGGCGTTCATCGCACCCTGGCTGGCGCCGTGGCTGGTCGACCTGGCCCGCTGAGCGGGTGACCGGCATGCTCGCCCACCGGTGGGGCACCCTGCTCGCGACGGCCTGATTGCCCGGAGCCGGGATCGAAGCGGTCCT
>JBHJND010000121.1:0-4139 GCA_048497655.1 Caballeronia novacaledonica | reverse complement strand
AACGCCAGGGCGCTGGCCGCCATCGGCTGGGCTTACGCGACGAAGGCCGACGGCTGAACGGCACGGCGGCCACAGCGCCAACTAGGTAAAACTTCAACCGTTTTGCGAGGAATACTTGCTAAGCATTTAATTTATAACTATTTCTCTTTTGCACATGGCACACGCTGCCATGCTCATGCCGAACCTCGTTGCGCGGGCGGCCCTGCCGATCCGGGTTCCCACGACGCGCCTGCGCTTTCCCGCCTGACCGTCCAGCCTCGGGGTCATAGCAGCGCTCTTCCCGATCTCCCCGCCGATCGCAACGGGCGCGCCCGTTGCGGCAGTCGGGCGAAGTGTTGCGTAGTCCCCGCACAAGGCGTCGTCCGCAGCCGAAAAGCAGC
Organism: Caballeronia novacaledonica; assembly: GCA_048497655.1. Lineage (GTDB taxonomy): Bacteria > Pseudomonadota > Gammaproteobacteria > Burkholderiales > Burkholderiaceae_F > JADJWR01. The sequence continues at coordinate 3,759 of JBHJND010000121.1, read as the reverse complement.
GCCCGAAGACACTCGATCACCCGCCGGCTGTCATCCAAATGCGAAAATCCGCGTTTATGCGTGCGGGAGATTGCTAATCCGGCGCAGCGCATGTCTTCGATCATCGGCGAGCCCTTTCCACGCTCGGCCGACCTGGGGGGAAACAAGTTGAACAGCAAGCGGATCCTCGTCACCGGCGGCGCCGGTTTCCTCGGCTCGCACCTGTGCGAGCGCCTGCTGAAGCAAGGACACGACGTCATCTGCGTCGACAACTTCTTCACCGGCACGAAGGCCAACATCGCCCACCTGATGGACGATCGCAACTTCGAGGTCATCCGCCACGACGTCACCGAGCCGCTGTACCTGTACGTCGACCAGATCTACAACCTGGCCTGCCCGGCCTCCCCGGTGCACTACCAGACCGACCCCATCCACACCATGAAGACGAGCGTGCTGGGTGCGATCAACATGCTCGGGCTGGCGCGGCGCACCGGCGCAAAGTGCTTCCTCTCCTCGACCAGCGAGGTCTACGGCGACCCCAACGAACACCCGCAGAAGGAGAGCTACTGGGGCCACGTCAATCCGAACGGCGTTCGCTCCTGCTACGACGAGGGCAAGCGCAGCGCCGAGGCGCTGTACTTCGACTACAACCGCCGGCACCAGATGCCGATCAAGGTGGTGCGCATCTTCAACACCTACGGCCCGCGGATGCACCCGGAGGACGGGCGGGTGGTGTCGAACTTCGTCGTGCAGGCGCTGCGCGGCGAGCCGATCACGATCTACGGCGACGGCCTGCAGACGCGGTCTTTCTGCTACGTCGACGACATGGTCGACGGCTTCCTGCGCATGATGAGGTCCGATGACGACTTCCTCGGTCCGGTGAACCTCGGCAATCCCGACGAGTTCACCATGATCGAACTGGCCGAGATGGTGCTGCGCGCGACCGGCTCGCGCTCGAAGCTGGTGCGCAAACCGCTGCCGCAGGACGACCCGAAGCGCCGCAAGCCGGACATCTCGCTCGCCCGCTCTGCCCTCGGCTGGGAGCCGAAGGTGAAGCTGGAAAAGGGAATCGCGGCGACCGTGGCCTACTTCGACGAACTGCTCACCTTCGACCGCGCCGTCGGCCAGGGCGAATCGGCGGTCCGGCAGATGCCTCGGCGGCTGTCGGTGGTCTGAGCGCCATATGGGGGCAGGCAGCCGCAACGTCCTCGTCACGGGCGGAGCGGGCTACATCGGCAGCCACACCTGCAAGGCGCTGGCCGCGGCAGGCTACTCGCCGGTGACGCTGGACAACCTGGCCTACGGCCATCGCTGGGCCGTCCGCTGGGGACCGTTCGAGCAGGCCGACCTGGCCGATCGCCAGGCGGTCGAGCGGGTGCTGCGCGAGCACCGCATCGGCGCGGTGATCCACTTTGCCGCCTACGCCTACGTCGGCGAGTCGATGACCGACCCGGGCAAGTACTTCCGCAACAATGTCGTCAACACGCTGAACCTGCTCGAGGCGATGCGTGCCGCCGGCGTCGGGCGGATTGTCTTCTCCTCGACTTGCGCGACCTACGGCGTGCCGCAGGCGGTGCCGATCGCCGAAGACCACCCGCAGTCGCCGGTCAATCCCTACGGCGAATCGAAGCTCTTCGTCGAACGGGCGCTGCACTGGAACGGCGTGGCGCACGGGCTGCGCTGGATGGCCCTGCGATATTTCAACGCCGCCGGCGCCGATCCGGAAGGCGAGATCGGCGAGGACCACGACCCGGAGACGCACCTGATTCCGCTGGCGATCGAGGCCGCGCTCGGTCGACGGCCCGACTTGCAGGTGATGGGCACCGACTACCCGACAACCGACGGGACAGCCATCCGCGACTACGTCCACGTGACCGACCTCGCCGACGCCCACCTGCGCGCGCTGCGCCACCTCGAAGACGATGGCCCCTCGGGCGCGCTGAACCTTGGCACGGGGCGTGGCCACTCGGTTCGCGAGGTCGTTGCCATGGTCGAGCGGGTCACCGGACGCAAGATCGGCGCGCGCGATGCGCCCAGGCGCGCCGGCGACCCGCCGGCACTGGTGGCCGCGCCGGGGCGCGCCAGGCAACTGCTGGGCTGGGAGCCGCGCTGGTCGAGCCTGGAAGCGATCGTGCACAGCGCCTGCCGCTGGCACGGCGCACACGCTCCGGGCGCCGAGCAGCGCGCCGCCTGAGGCCTCCGCCATGAGCGCAGTCCTGGCCGAAGTCACACCGGCCGCAGCCCGCACGCTCGTCAGCGTCCCGAAGGCCGAACCCGGCTTCGACGCGCGCCCGCGCGTCGGCGGCAAGTTCCTCTTCGTGGCAGGGCAGAAGCTGTGGGTGCGCGGCGTCACCTACGGCACCTTCCGCCCGCGGCCCGGCGGCGAGGAGTACCCGGACGACGAGCAACTCGAGCAGGACTTCGCGGCGATGCGCGCCAACGCCATCAACGCCGTGCGCTGCTACACGGTGCCGCCGCGCCGCCTGCTCGACGTGGCCGAGCGCAACGGCCTGCGCGTGATGGTCGGCCTGCCGTGGGAGCAGCACGTCGCCTTCCTCGACGATCCCGGGCGCGCCGACGGCATCGAGCAGCGCGTGCGCGAAGGCGTGCGCAGCTGTGCCGGCCACCCGGCGGTGCTTTGCTACGCGATCGGAAACGAGATCCCCGCCTCGATCGTCCGCTGGCACGGTCGCCGGCGCATCGAGCGATTCCTCGAGCGCCTGTACCTCGCGGCCAAGGCAGAGGATCCGGACGCGCTGGTCACCTATGTGAACTTCCCGACCACCGAGTACCTGCAGCTGCCGTTCCTCGACCTGGTCTGCTTCAACGTCTACCTCGAGACGCGCGAGCGGCTCGAGGCCTACCTGGCGCGGCTGCAGAACCTCGCCGGCGAAAGGCCGCTGCTGATGGCCGAGATCGGCCTGGACAGCCTGCGCAACGGCGTTCAGGTTCAGGCGGAGAGCCTGCAGTGGCAGGTGCGCACGGCGTTTGCCGCCGGCTGCGCCGGCGCCTTCGCCTTCGCCTGGACCGACGAGTGGCACCGCGGCGGCCACGACATCGACGACTGGGACTTCGGCCTGGTCACGCGCGAGCGCAAGCCCAAGCCGGCGCTGGCCGCCGTGCGTCGCGCCTTCAGCGAAGTGCCCTTCCCCGCCGACACCCGCTGGCCGCGCATCTCGGTCGTGGTGTGCAGCTACAACGGTGCACGCACCATCCGCGACACGATGGAAGGGCTGAGGCGCCTCGAGTACCCCGACTTCGAGGTGATCGTCGTCAACGACGGCTCCACCGATGCCACGCCGAGGATCGTCGCCGAGTACGAGGACGTTCGCCTGATCAGCACCGAGAACCGCGGCCTTTCCGCCGCGCGCAACACCGGCTGGCAGGAGGCCAGCGGCGAGATCGTCGCCTACATCGACGACGACGCCTACCCGGATCCGCACTGGCTGCACTACATCGCCTACCGATTCACGACCGGCGACTGGGTCGGCGTCGGCGGGCCGAACATCGCCCCTCCGGGTGACGGCCCGATCGCCGACTGCGTGGCCAACGCGCCCGGCGGCCCGGCGCAGGTGCTGCTGTCCGACATCGAGGCCGAGCACGTGCCCGGCTGCAACATGGCGTTCCGGCGCGAGGCGTTGGCGGCGATCGACGGCTTCGACGTGCGCTACCGCGCCGCCGGCGACGACGTCGACCTGTGCTGGCGGCTGCAGCAGCGCGGCGGAAGGATCGGCTTTCACGCCGGCGCGATGGACTGGCACCACCGGCGCAACTCGCTCG
>JBHJND010000120.1:0-13632 GCA_048497655.1 Caballeronia novacaledonica | reverse complement strand
TTGGCGACGATCTCCTGCTCGCTGCTGTGGAAGACGCCGGCTTCGGCCCCCTGCTGCATCAGCACCTCGATCTCCTCGTCGGTCACCGGCGGCTCGTCGCTGCGCCGCGCGCGGAACAGGCGCAGCACGACGTCGCTGGAGGCCGAGAGCAGCCAGACCAGCGGGCGCGCCGCGCGGGCCAACCAGTGCATCGGCCGCGACACGAACGCAGCGATCACCTCCGGCTTGAGCAGCGCCAGCCGCTTCGGCACCAGTTCGCCGACCACCACCGACAGGTAGGTGAGGCCGACCACGACGATGCCGAGCGACAGCGGACGGGCGTAAGGCGCCAGCAGCGGCGCGCCGGCGATCCATTCGGTCAGCGGATCGGCCAGCGCCGCCTCGCCGATGGCGCCGCTCAGGATGCCGACGCTGGTGATGCCGACCTGGATCGTCGACAGGAAGGTCGACGGCGACTCGTGCAGCGACATGGCCGTGCCGGCGCCCGGCATGCCGTCGTCGACCAGCCGCTGCAGCCGTGCCTTGCGCGAGGACACCACGGCGATCTCCGACATCGCCAGGATGCCGTTCAGGAGGATCAGTACTCCGAGCAGGATCAGTTCCATCGGCTCATCGGTCGCCGCGGCGGCGGCCGACCTGGACAAGGGGGAAGGGGACTATACGGGTGAAGGCGCCGCCGGTGCCGGCGGCGGCTCTAGCGCAGAACTACGTAGGTCGCGACGTCGCTGCCGAGCAGGGCGGCAAGGCGGGTGGCCAGCGTCGCGGCCGCCTCGCGCTCGGGCAACGCGCCGAGCAGCACGCGATGCAGCCCGCCGTCGCTCTCGATGCGCGGCTGCAGCTCGGCCGGCAGGCTGCCAGCCTGCGGCCTGGCGAGTTCGGCCTGCACGCGTGCCAGCAGTTCCTGGGCGCGATCCGCCCCGGCGAAGGCGCCGAGCTGCACCGCCCACCGTCCGCTCGCCGCCGGCGGCGGCGAGGCAGTCGGTGGCGGCGCCGCGGCCGCCGGTGCTGCGATCGGCGCAGCCGCCGCCACCGATGTCGAGCTCGACGCCTCGGCGATCTCGCGGTGCGTGATGCGCTGTATCTCGACCTCGCCGGTCCCCTTGGCGGCGATGCCGAGGCGGACCGCCGCCGCGTACGACAGGTCGATCACGCGGCCGTCCTTGAACGGCCCACGGTCGTTGACGCGGACGACGACCGAGCTGCCGTCGCGCAGGTTGGTCACCCGCGCATAGCTCGGCAGCGGCATCGTCGGATGCGCCGCGGTCATGGCGAACATGTCGTAGACCTCGCCGGTCGAGGTGCGGTTGCCGTGGAACTGCCGGCCATACCAGGAGGCGTAGCCGCGCTGCACCAGCGGCCGGTCGTCGGTGATCGGCGTGTAGCTGCGGCCCAGCGCGAGGTAAGGGCGGCTGGCGCCGCCGTGAAACGGCTCGATCCGCGGCACCGCGTCGGGGGTCGACAGGATGTCGGCCGGCACCTGCGCCGGCGGTCCGTCGTCCTGATAGAAGCCGCCCGTCCGCGAAGGCTGCGCCGCGGGCGGGGACTTAGGCGCCGTGCCGCAGCCGGCGACCACGACGGCGGCCGCCATCGCTGTCACCGGCAGACGCAGCGCGCGCATCGCCCCTAGCTTTGCACCAGCTTGCGATGCCGGTTGATGCTCATCAGCATGCCGCAGGCCAGGCCGAGGGTCACCAGCGCGGTGCCGCCGTAGCTGACGAAGGGCAACGGCACGCCCACCACCGGCAGGATGCCGCTGACCATGCCCATGTTGACGAAGGCGTAGGTGAACACGATCAGCGCGATCGAGCCCGCTAGCAGCCGCGAGAAGGTGGTCGAGGCGTTCACCGCGATCAGCAGCGCGCGGCCCACCAGCGACAGGAACAGGACCATCAGCACCAGGTTGCCGACCAGGCCGAACTCCTCCGAGAAGACGGCGAAGATGAAGTCCGACGTGCGCTCGGGGATGAACTCCAGGTGCGTCTGCGTGCCCTGCATCCAGCCCTTGCCGAAGGCACCGCCGGAGCCGATGGCGATCGTCGCCTGCAGCGTGTGGAAACCCTTGCCGAGCGGGTCGGTGGTCGGGTCGATCAGCGTCAGCACGCGGCTGCGCTGGTAGTCGTGCATCATCGTCCACGCCAGCGGCAGCGCGGCCAGGCCGGCCACGCCGAGCGCCGCCAGCCATTTCCAGGGCAGGCCGGCGAAGAAAATGACGAACACGCCGGCCGCCGCGACCAGCAGCGCCGTGCCCAGGTCGGGCTGCTTGGCGATCAGCGCCACCGGCAGCGCCATCAGCACCGCCGCCACCACGAAGTCCAGCGGCTTGCGCGAACCCTCGCGCTTGTGGAAGTACCAGGCGAGCATCAGCGGCAGCGCCAGCCGCATCACCTCCGACGGCTGGATGCGCGTCACGCCGATGTCCAGCCAGCGCGTCGCGCCCTTGACCGTGACTCCGGCCACCGCCACACCGACCAGCAGCAGCAGGCCGACCAGGTAAGCGGGCAGGGCGATCTTCTGCAGGGTGGCGGGCGGCACGTTGGCGGCGACGAACATCACCGCCGCGGTGACCGCGAAATTGCGCAACTGGTCGGTGAAGCGCCACGGGAAGTCGTTGGCCGCCGAGTACAGCGTCACCAGCCCGACCAGCGCCAGCGCGCCGACGATGGCCAGCAGCGCCGGGTCGAGCACCAGCAGGCGGTCGCGCAGCCACAGCGCCACCGGCGATCGCTGCCAGGGCCGATTCAGCGCCAGGTCACTCACGGCGCGCCCCCTGCGCCTGGGCCAGCCGCGCTGCCTCGGCCGGCCGCGCCGCCTCCGGCGGCAGACGGTCGCTCTTCAGCGGCTCCATCCCCTGCGGCAGCTTGCCGAGCAGGTAGTAGTCGAAGGCGGCGCGCACGATCGGCGCCGCCGCCCGCGCGCCGAAGCCGCCGTTCTCGACCAGGGCCGCGATGGCGATCACCGGCTTCTCGCCCGGCCCGGCCGGAGCGAAGGCGATGAACAGCGAGTGGTCGCGGTGCCGCTCGTCGACCTTGCTGGCGTCGTACTTCTCGTTGGCCTTGATGCCGACCACCTGCGCCGTGCCGGTCTTGCCGGCCGACCTGTAGGGCGCGCCGAGGAAGGCACTGCGCCCGGTGCCGCTGATGTTCACGTCGACCATCGCCTCGCGGACGATGCGCAGGTGCTCGGGCTTGACCGGGATGCGGTAGCCCTCCGTCGGCACGGTCGCCCGCTGCGCGCCGGTGACGGGATCCTCGACGCTCTTGACGATGTGCGGCTTCATCACCACGCCGTCGTTGGCCAGGGTGGCCGTGGCGTGCGCCAACTGCAGCAGGGTGAAGGCGTTGTAGCCCTGGCCGATGCCGATCGAGATGGTCTCGCCGCCGTACCACTTCTGCCTGAAGCGGCGCATCTTCCACTCGGTCGACGGCAGGATGCCGGTCATCTCGCCGTCGATGTCGATGCCGGTGACCTGGCCGAAGCCCCACGGCTTCATGAAGTCGTGGATGGTGTCGACGCCGAGGTCGTCGGCGAGCTGGTAGTAGTAGATGTCGCTCGACTTGACGATCGACGTGTGCAGGTTGACCGGGCCCAGCGGCACCTTGTTCGAGTCGCGGAAGCGCCGGCCGCCGTACATGAAGAAGCCCGGGTCGTTGATCACCTGCTCCGGCCGGCGCTTGCCGGTTTCCAGCGCCGCCAGCGCGAGGAACGGCTTGTAGGTGGAGCCGATCGGGTAGGTGCCGCGCAGCGCCCGGTTCAGCAGCGGCTTGTCCGGGTCGGCGTTCAGCTCGTCCCAGACCTTGGGATCGATGCCGTCGACGAACAGGTTCGGGTCGACGGTCGGCTTGGAGACGAAGGCCAGCACGTCGCCGGTCGCCGGTTCGATGGCGATCAGCGCGCCGCGGCGGTCCTCGAAGGCGCGCTCGATCACCTCCTGCAGGCGGATGTCGATCGACAGCCGCAGGTTGTTGCCCGCCACCGGCGGGGTGAGCGTCAGCGTGCGCACGGCGCGGCCGCCGGCGGTGATCTCGACCTCCTGCACGCCGGTGGTGCCGTGCAGCTCGCGCTGGTAGCTCGCCTCGATGCCGGTCTTGCCGATGTACTCGGTGCCGACGTAGTTGTCGGCGTCGGGCCAGGTCTCGATGCGCTCCTTGTCGGCCTGCGAAACCCGGCCGATGTGGCCGATCATGTGGCTGCCGACCTCGCCGAGCGGGTAGTGGCGGAACAGCCGCGCGCGCAGCTCGACGCCGGGAAAGCCGTAGCGCTGGGCGGTGAAGCGGGCCACCTCCTCGTCCGACAGCCGGGTGCGGATCGGAATCGAGTCGGCGCCTTTCAGCTCCTCCTGCAGCTTCTTGAAGCGGCGCCGGTCGCGCGGCTGGATGTCGACCACCGCGGCCAGCCGATCGATCGTCGCCGCCACGTCCTGCACCCGGCGCGGGTCGATCTCCAGCGTGTAGGCGGAGAAGTTCTCGGCGATGACGATGCCGTTGCGCTCGCGGATCAGCCCGCGGTTGGCGGTGACCGGCACCACGGCCGTGCGCTGCGCCTCGGCCTTCTCGTGCAGCTCGGCGTGCTTGGCCACCTGCAGCCAGGCGAGCCGCGCCGTGAGCAAGCCGAAGGCGGCCAGCACGAGCAGCGCGGCGACGGCCGCCCGCGCCCGGAACAGGTCGACTTCCTGCTGCGGGTTGCGGAATGCCTTCATGCGTGAATGCCGCCGGCCGGCCGGCATTCGTATCTTGCTGCCATGGCGCCCGATTCTATTGACCTTTGCACCGCCGGTGCCGTCGAGGGCGCGGGCCGGTGCGTCCGACGGCGCGGCCGCCGGGCACTACAGCGGCCGCGTGTCGTCGCGCTCGAGCGGCCGCCGCTGCGGCGCCAGCAGGATCCAGTTGACCAGCGGCCAGATCGCCGCGCCTATTACCGAGCTGGCGAAGTAGCCCCAGCCCGGAAAGCTGCCGCCCACCCACAGCCGCAAGGCGAGCGACACGCACTGCGCCATCAGCAGCAGCGCCAGCACGTGCAGCGCCTGTGCGCCGACCGGGAACCACAGCATCCGCCGGTGCAGCGTGATCGCGCCGTAGGCGAGCAGCGTGTAGGCCAGCGCGTGCTCGCCGAACAGGGCGCCGTTGTGCACGTCCATCAGCAGGCCGGCGACGAACGCAGCGCCGATGCCGACCCGCCGCGGCTGGTGCACGTTCCAGAAGACCAGCGCCAGGGCGAGGAAATCCGGCACCCAGGCGACCGGCCCGGCGGGCAGTAGGTTCAGCAGCAGCGCTGCCAGCAGGGTGCCCCAGATGAAGGCGGGCCGTGCCGGCAGCAGCAGCGCGCTCGGCCGGTAGGCGGCACGGCCGGCGGCCAACCCGCCGGCCGAGACGAGTTCGACCGGATCCGCATTGCGCGGCCGGTTCAGCGCGAACGAGGTGCGCAGGGCGCGCCAGAACTTCACTTCCGCGCTCCGCGGCGCGGCTCGGCGCGCTTGTCCTCGGCCGGCCGCTGCGGCTGCGCCTGCGGGTCGATCGCCAGCACCAGCAGGTGAATGCGCTCGCCGATGCCGGCCGCCGGCCGCAGTTCGACGCGGGCGAAGCGTTCCTTGTCGGCCCGCTGCACGCCGGTCACCGTGCCCACTGCCAGCCCCGGCGGATACAGGCCGTCGATTCCCGAGGTGACCGCCTGGTCGCCCTCCTGGATGTCGACGTTGACCGCCATGAAGCGCAGCTCGAGCCCCTGGCCGTCGCCGAAGATGACGCCGCGCAGGCCGTTGCGCAGCAGCTGCACCGCGATGCTCTGGTCCCGGTCGGTCAGCAGGGTCAGCTCGGAGGTCAGCGGGAACACCCGCGTGATCTGCCCGACCACGCCGCGGTCGTCGATCACCGGCTGGCCGGCCCGCACGCCCGCCTGCTGTCCTTGGTCGAGCACCAGCTTGCGCGAGAAGGCATCGCGGGACTCGTACAGCACCCGCGCCAGCAGGGTGGGCAGGCCGACCCGTTCGCTGGCGCCGAGCAGCCGCCTCAGCTGGGCGTTCTCCGCCTCGAGGGCCGCCGCCTGCTGCGCGCGCAGCGCCTGCTCGACCGCCTCGCGGCGAAGCTCCTCGTTCTCGCCGACCAGGCGGTTCTTGGTCGCGAAGTACTCGCCGACCGCCGAGGCCGCCTCGCGCGGCAGCAGCAGCAGGCGCTGCACCGGGTACAGCACCACGCCGACGCCGGCGCGCACGGTGTCGAGCGCCTGCACGCGGGCGTCGACGATGATCAGGGCGATCGCCAGGAAGGAGAAGAAGGCCAGCCGCGCGCGTGCCGAGACGCCCTGGTTGAACAGCGGCGGCGGGCCGTGGTCCATCGGGTTCGTGCTAGCGGCACGAACGCCGCGCTAGCCGTGGGCGAAGATGCTGCCGAGCTTGTCCATCCGCTCCAGCGCGATGCCGCAGCCGCGCACCACGCAGGTCAGCGGATCCTCGGCGACCACCACCGGCAGGCCGGTTTCCTCCATCAGCAGCCGGTCGAGGTCGCGCAGCAGCGCGCCGCCGCCGGTCAGCATCATGCCGCGGTCGGCGATGTCGGCGCCGAGCTCCGGCGGCGTCTGCTCCAGCGCGATCTTCACCGCGCTGACGATCTGGTTCAGCGGGTCGGTCAGCGCCTCGAGGATCTCGTTGCTCGAGATGGTGAAGCTGCGGGGGATGCCCTCGGAGAGATTGCGGCCCTTGACCTCCATCTCCCGCACCTCGGAGCCGGGGAAGGCGCTGCCGATCTGCTTCTTGATGCTCTCCGCGGTCGGCTCGCCGATCAGCATGCCGTAGTTGCGGCGGATGTAGTTGATGATCGCCTCGTCGAACTTGTCGCCGCCCACCCGCACGCTGCCGGCGTAGACCATGCCGCCGAGCGAGATGATGCCGACCTCGGTGGTGCCGCCGCCGATGTCGACCACCATCGAGCCCGAGGCCTCGGACACCGGCAGCCCGGCGCCGATCGCCGCCGCCATCGGCTCCTCGATCAGGAACACCTGGCTCGCGCCGGCCGCCTCGGCGGACTCCTTGATCGCCCGCCGCTCGACCTGGGTCGAGCCGCAGGGCACGCAGATGATGATGCGCGGGTTCGGCGCCAGCAGGCTCGACGGGTGCACCATCTTGATGAACTGCTTGAGCATCTGCTCGGTGACGGTGAAGTCGGCGATCACGCCGTCCTTCATCGGCCGGATGGCCTCGATGTTGCCCGGCACCTTGCCGAGCATCTGCTTGGCCTCCTTGCCTACCGCGCGGATGGTCCGCTTGCCGTGCGGCCCGCCCTCCTGCGAGATCGCCACCACTGACGGTTCGTCGAGGACGATGCCCTTGCCGCGCACGTAGATCAGCGTGTTGGCCGTGCCGAGGTCGATGGCCAGGTCGTTGGAAAAGAAGCTGCGGATGAAGCCGAACATGCGGATGCGGGACTCGAGGTGCGGTGAGGCGGGCGGTCGGGAGCGCGGTGCGGGCGATGCTCGGAGAGCGCCGGGCCGCTGCGTCAGGTGCGCGATAATACGCCTGCCGCGACGCCCGATCGACAGCGGCCTGCGCGCAGGCTGCGGCTGCCGATTTCGCGCTCGTCCGAACGCATTCGCGGATAGCCGCGAGCCTCTGCCCCGACAACGATGGCCCTGACCGAAGACGACGTCGCCCGCATCGCGCACCTTGCGCGCATCGAGATCTCCGAGGCCGACCGCCGCGCGATGCTGGCGCAGCTGAACGACATCTTCGCGATGATCGAGAAGATGCGCAGGATCGACACCGCCGGGGTGGCGCCGATGGCGCACCCGCTCGGCGGGCAGCAGCGCCTGCGCGAGGACCGCGTCACCGAAACCGACGCGCGCCTGGCGAACATGAGCAACGCGCCGCAGGCCGAGGACGGCCTGTTCCTGGTGCCGCGCGTGGTCGAATAGGAAGGAAGCCAATGTCGGATCTGGCCCACGCGGGCGTGGCCGAACTCGGCCGGCTGCTCGAGCGCAAGGAGGTCTCGGCAGTCGAGCTGGCGACGCTGATGCTGGCGCGAATCGAGCGGCACCGTGGCCTCAACGCCTTCCTCGACGTGCGCCCGGAGGTCACGCTGGCGCAGGCGCAGGCCGCCGACACGCGCCGCGCGCGCGGCGAGACGGGCGCGCTGCTCGGCGTGCCGATCGCCCACAAGGACATCTTCGTCACCCGCGGCTGGGCCAGCACCGCCTCGTCGAAGATCCTCGAGGGCTACATGAGCCCGTTCGACGCCACCGTGGTGGAGAACCTGTCGCGCGCCGGCATGGTCTGCCTGGGCAAGCTGAACTGCGACGAGTTCGCGATGGGCTCGAGCAACGAGAACAGCGCCTACGGCAACGTGCTGAACCCGTGGGACGAGGGCGCGGTGCCGGGCGGCTCCTCGGGCGGCTCGAGCGCGTCGGTGGCGGCGCGGTTGGCGCCGGTGGCCACCGCCACCGACACCGGCGGCTCGATCCGCGAGCCGGCCGCCTTCACCGGCATCACCGGCACCAAGCCGACCTACGGCCGGCCGTCGCGCTGGGGGATGATCGCCTTCGCCTCCAGCCTCGACACCGCCGGGCTGATGACGCAGTCGGCCGAGGACTGCGCGCTGGTGTTCAACGAGATGCTCGGCTTCGACCCGAAGGACTCGACCAGCCTCGATGCGCCGCGCGAGGACTTCACCCGGCATCTGAACGACCCGCTGCAGGGCCTGCGGATCGGCGTGCCGAGGGAGTTCTTCGGCGAGGGGCTGAAGCCGGACGTCGAGCGCGCCGTGCGCGCTGCCCTGGCCGATTACGAGAAGCTCGGCGCGCGGCTGATCGACATCTCGCTGCCCAATGCCGAGCTCGGCATCCCGGTGTACTACGTGGTGGCGCCGGCCGAGGCTTCGAGCAACCTGGCCCGCTTCGACGGCGTTCGCTACGGCCACCGCGCGGCGAGCTACGACGACTTGATCGACATGATGAAGAAGAGCCGCTCGGAGGGCTTCGGCGCCGAGCCGAAGCGGCGCATCCTGATCGGCACCTACGTGCTGTCCCACGGCTACTACGACGCCTACTTCATCAAGGCGATGCAGGTGCGGCGGCTGATCGCCGACGACTTTACGCGCGCCTTCGCCCAGTGCGACGTGATCGCCAGCCCGGTGACCACCTCGGTGGCCTTCGGCTTCGGCGAGAAGACCACCGACCCGGTGGCGATGTACCTGGCCGACCTGTACACGGTGCCGGGGTCGCTGGCCGGCGTGCCGAGCATGAGCATCCCCTGCGGCTTCGGCGACAAGGGCCGCCCGGTCGGCCTGCAGCTGATGGCCGACCACCTGCAGGAGGCGAAGATGCTCGGCGTCGCCCACCGGTACCAGCAGGCGACCGACTGGCACCGCCGCGTTCCGGGAGGGTTCTAGCCATGGCCTGGGAAGTGGTGATCGGGCCGGAAACTCACGCCCAGCTGTCGACGGCAGCCAAGATCTTCTCCGGCTCGTCGACCGCTTTCGGCGCGGCGCCCAACACGCAGGCCAACGTGCTCGACCTGGCGCTGCCCGGGACGCTGCCGGTGCTCAACCGGGGGGCGGTCGAGCGGGCGATCCGCTTCGGCCTGGCGATCGGCGCCGCCATCGCGCCGCAGAGCATCTTCGCCCGCAAGAACTACTTCTACCCCGACCTGCCGAAGGGCTACCAGATCAGCCAGTACGAGATCCCGGTGGTGCAGGGCGGCACGCTGTCGTGCGTGGTCACGCCGAAGGGCGGCGAGCCGTACCTGAAGACGGTCAGGCTGACCCGCGCCCACCTCGAGGAGGATGCCGGCAAGAGCCTGCACGAGGACTACCACGGCATGACCGGCATCGACCTGAACCGCGCCGGCACGCCGCTGCTGGAGATCGTCTCCGAGCCCGACCTGCGCTCCTCCGCCGAGGCGGTGGCCTACGCCAAGGCGCTGCATTCGCTGGTGGTGTGGCTCGGCATCTGCGATGGCAACATGCAGGAGGGCAGCTTCCGCTGCGACGCCAACGTCTCGGTGCGCCGCGCCGGCGAGCAGAAGCTCGGCACCCGCACCGAGATCAAGAACCTGAATTCGTTCCGCTTCCTGCAGCAGGCCATCGACTTCGAGGTGCAGCGGCAGATCGAACTCGTCGAGGACGGCGGCACGGTGGTGCAGGAGACGCGGCTGTACGACCCCGAGCGCGGCGAGACGCGCAGCATGCGGTCGAAGGAAGACGCGATGGACTATCGCTACTTCCCCGACCCCGACCTGCTGCCGCTGGCGATCGGCCGCGAGTGGATCGAGGAGATCGCGCGCGGGATGCCCGAGCTGCCGGGGGCGATGCGCGAGCGGTTCGTGCGCGACCATGGGCTGCCCGCGTACGACGCCGCGGTGCTGACCGGCTCCAAGGGCCTTGCCGCGTACTACGAGGCGGTGGCGGCGGCGGTGCCCGACCGCAAGGCAGCTGCCAACTGGATCATGGGCGAGGTCTCGGCGGCGCTGAACAGCGCGCAGATCGACATCGCAGCCTCGCCGGTCGGCCCGGCGCAGCTGGCCGGCCTGATCGGCCGCGTGCTCGACGGCACCATCAACAACAAGACGGCCAAGGAAGTCTTCGCCGCGCTGTGGAACGGCGAAGGCGATTCGGCCGACGCGATCATCGAGGCGCGTGGACTGAAGCAGATCTCGGATGCCGGCGCGATCGAGAAGCTGATCGACGAGGTGCTGGCCGCCCATCCGGGGCCGGTCGCCGAGTTCCGCGCCGGCAAGGAGAAGGCCTTCAATTCGCTGGTCGGCCAGTGCATGAAGGCCACCCGCGGCAAGGCCAACCCGCAACAGGTCAACGAGATCCTGCGCCGGCGGCTCGCCGGCGGCTAGTCTTCACAGAGCCCCCCTCGACGGCTCGCCGCTGCTCTGGGGCGGCCCGGCGACGGCGGCGGGAACGCCGTCCTACTGCCGGCTGAGGGTGACGTTCCAGGTGAACGACGACAAGGCCAGGTCGACCGTGTCCTGCCGCGGCTGGTAGCCATCGGCAGTCACGTCGAGCAGGTAACGGCCGGCGGTGCCGGCGCCGCTGAACGACAGCGGCAGGCGGGTCGAGTAGGCGGCCAGCCGCGGCTGGGCGATCGGCAGGCTCAGCGAGTAGCCGCCGGTGCCGGCGTTGACGTTGACTCGTCCGACCTCGAGCTCGCCCGCCGAGCCGACCGCCTGCCGCCCGCGCACCGTCGCCGTGCTGCGCGCCCCCGGCGGCCCGACCGTGCCGCTGACGCTGCGCTCGGTCGACCCCGGCAGCGTGATGGGCGCGTCGATACGCGACAGTTCCGCGCCGGCGGTCGAGCTGACCGGCACCGCGGCGACCACCGCCGTTGCCCGGCCGGCGGCGGTGAACACCACGTCGTACGGCGAGTTCGCCGGGTCGAGGAAGGCGATGACGAAGCGGCCATTGGCGTCGGCCACGGTGGCGCGCGCCTCGATGCCCGCCTTCTGCGCCGACACGATCACGCCCGCCAGCGACGCATCGACGTAGCCGGTGATCGAGGCGCCGTTGCGCGGCACCGCCTTGACCGCCGGCCGCAGCACGTAGCCCTGGGTGCCGGACGGAGCGACCGAGCGGCAGGCGTCGAAGTCGAACAGGACGTCGGTCAGCTTGTCCTCGTCGACCGAGAAGGAGTAGGCGACGACGATACCGGTCCTCTCGACCGCGGTGATGTCGAGCGCCGTCTCCTCGCCGTCGGCCGGCAGCACCGAGTTGGCGGGCGTGCCGCTGCCGTTGGCCGCAAGCACCAGCCGCAGCTGCGCGTAGCGTCCGGCCGGCAGCTTCAGCTGCCCCAGTTCCTCCAGCACGCCGTTGCCGAGCTTCAGCAGGTCGATGCGCCGTGCCGGGCTGAACTGCAGGTCGGTCCAGCCGAGCGAGTTCTCGTTGGCGTCGGCATTGCGGTTGACGCGAATGCGCTCGACCGAGACGTTGACCTGGTCGAAACCGCAGGCCGGCGCGTCGGTCAGCGCAAAACGCACCGTGCCCGGTGTCGAATCGCCGCTGCCGCAGGCGGCGATCAGGAACGCGGCAGCCGCGCAGGCAGCAGCCTGCGCGCACCAGAACATCAGCCGTTGCATGGGACTGGCCTTCGATCGTTGGTCGTCGACGCGGGGCCCCGCCGGCGCGTGCCGGCCCGGGCGACTGCCTGCGCGCCGCCTGTCGAAGCGCGACCGCGTGCAGCGGGGCAAGGCTAGCGCGTTCCGCCTTCGCCGGCGCGCACCAGCGGCCTGGCGCCGGCGCTCACCAGTTCGCGATAGCGCTCGGCCTCGGCGTCGAAACGCCTGTTGATGCGCGCCATGTCGACCTGCATCTCGGCAATCAGCCGGCTCTCGGCCTGCACCAGCGACCTGTTCCCCTCGATCGCCTGCTCGAGCTTCTCGGGGACCTTCCGATTGGCGTAGAACTCCGCCTCTTCGTCGAGCTTCTTGCGCTCGGCGGCGAAGGTCTCGAGCCGCTTCCTGGAGCGGTCGATCATTGCCTGCCGGCTCATCAGCGCCGCCTTGCGCGCCGCCTCGATGTCCTTCTCTGTCGCGTAGGTCTCGAGCAGCGCGATGTCCTGCCGTGCCTGCGCCCGCTTGGCCTGCATCTCCGCTTGCTCGCGCTGCGCCTGCTCGGCCTGCGCCCTGCGCTGCTCCGCCGTCGGCGGCGGATCGATCACGCGCCGCACCGAGCCGTCCGCACGAAGTTCCCTGATCGGCACGTTGGCACACTCGGGCGGCGGGCGGTCGGCAGTGACCGTCTTGCCGGCAGGCGTCGTGCAGACGAACATCGTCGCCGAGGCCGGCGTCGCGGCCAGCGCCAGCGCGACGAGCGCGCCGGCGGCGGCAGGTCGCAATCGGTCAGGCGCCATAGCGGCTCCGGTAGTCGAGCATCGCCTGCCGGTGCGGCCGCACGGTCGCCGCAGACGGCGCGTCGGAGTCGATGAACTGCATCAGGTCCTCCAGCCGCGCCACCGGGATCACCGGGATGCCGAACGCCTGTTCGAAGGCGGCCACCGCCGACAGCGACGACAGCGCGTCGTCGGCGCCGGTGCGCTCGCTGCGGTCGAGCGCGATCAGCACGCCGCACGGAGTGGCGCCGTGGGCGCGGATCAGTTCGACCGACTCGCGCTTGGCCGCGCCGTCGGTGATCACGTCGTCGACGATCAGCACCCGGCCGGCCAGCGGCTCGCCGACGATCAGCCCGCCCTCGCCGTGGTCCTTTGCTTCCTTGCGGTTGAAGGCGAACGGCACGTCCAGCCCGTATTCGGCCAGCGCCATCGCCGTGCCCGCCGCCAGAGTGATGCCCTTGTAGGCCGGGCCGAACAGCATGTCGAAGTCGACGCGCCCGGTGGCGCGCGCCGCCAGAGCCGCCTGCGCATAGAAGCGCGACAGCCGGCCGAGGGTGGAGCCGCGCGAGAACAGGCCGGAGTTGAAGAAGTAGGGCGAGCGGCGGCCGGACTTCATCTTGAAGTCGCCGAACTTCAGCACCCCCGTGTGCAGGGTGAACTCGATGAACTGCCGGGAAAGGTCTTCCATCCGCCGCGGGCAAACCGCCTCCGTCCAGCTGAATTCTGACAAAAAAACGCTTTCGTCCGCGTCGTCTTTCCGCCCTAATCCGCGTTTGCGTGGTGACCGCAGCCTGCCCGGGGTTCCGCGCCGGCCGCGAC
>JBHJND010000119.1:0-1624 GCA_048497655.1 Caballeronia novacaledonica | reverse complement strand
TCCGTCTCGATGAAGGCGGCCGGCTTGCCGGTGCGCTTCTCGACTTCGCGCAGGATCAGCAGCTGGCCGGCGGAGAAGCTGTTGCAGCTCTTGATCGAGTTGATCAGCAGCCCGTCGGCCTGGTACTCGTCGATGTAGCGGCAGATCATGTCGATCCGCGACGGCAGGTTGAGATTCGTGTAGCAGCCGAGGCAGTAGTCGGCGAGCGACTCCAGCGGGTGCTCGGGGTCGTGGCGGAAGCCGAAGTCGTACAGCCCGCCGACCTTCGCGTATGTCGAGCTGACGACGACGGCGCCCTCGTCGTAGAACATCTTCCAGAAGTCGCGGAAGCTGGTCCAGTTCGGCGGCCCCTCGACGATCAGCCGGTACTTCTCCTCGCCCATCTCGCCCTCGGGGGTGACCGGGCCCTTGCCTTCGCGCACCCGCTGCTCGATCTCGCCGCGCAGCACGCGGTAGTACTCGCTCGCCTCCGGCGTGCCGCGGAAGGCGGTGAAAATGGGGCCGATGTAGTAGACGGCGCCGAAGTAGCCGTCGATCGGCGAGGGCCGGTTCTTCGCCGACTGCAGCACGGCGACCAGGTCCTCCTCGGCCTTGGCCGACTCGCGCATGTACTGGCGCAGCCGGTCGATGTCGAACTTCACGCCGCTGACGCGCTCCAGCGTCGGGATCACCGTCTCCTTCAGCTGCCTGACCACGTACTCGCGCATGTTCGGCGCGATCTTTCCTTCGCCCTGGTACGGCACGTGCAGCATCACCGTCTCGCAGCCGTACTTGTGGCGGATCAGCTCGAACCACTTCATGAAGGTGAAGCAGCCGGTGTAGCTCAGCAGCAGCACGTCGGGCCGCGGCAGCGGGTCGCCGGTGGGGCCGATCTCGCCGCCCATCATCATGCCGAGGTCGGCCTTGACATAGGTGCAGACATCCTCGCTCTGGCCGTCGCGCTCGGCATCCATGATCATCTTGCCGCTCTTCTTGCGCATGCCGTTCTGCAGCGCGTTGGTCTCCGGCAGCGAGCGCGCGAAGTCGAAGCACATCAGAAGCTCGTTCAGGTTGCCCGGCACGAAAGTGGCCGAGACCTTGCGGTTGCTCTGGTGCGCGGTGGCCAGCTCCATGTAGTTCCTGTTGATCAGCTCCTTCTGCAGCCACATCGCGTCCTCCTTCTGGACGTTCTGCGGCTTGGCGGTGGGTTTGCCGATCGGCGACGGCATAGCGATGGTGGTCATGGCCTGGTCTCCTACGCGGCGTTCCACAGCTTGATCGAATCGGCAAAGGTGCCGGCCTGCTCGCGGATCGGCGCCATCTGGCCGGTGTTCTCGGCGTACTTGAAGGCGGTGTGCGGGATCTTGTGCTGGCCGAGCACGTCCTGCAGCATCGGCCGCTCGAGCAGCGCCGGGTCGCAGAACGACGGCGCGGCGAAGATCACGCCCTCGGCGCCGAAGTCCTTCACCTGCTTGAGCAGGAACTGGCCCTTCTGCTCGCGCTTCTCGTCGTACTTGGCGGCGGTGGTCGCCGAGCGGTGCAGGAAGGCCCTCGACAGCTCCTCCAGCGGCCGGCCGTCGCTCGGCACGTCGTCGAGCAGCCAGCGGCCGACCAGCATGAAGTCGTCGTCGACCACGTAGCAGCC
>JBHJND010000118.1:0-7360 GCA_048497655.1 Caballeronia novacaledonica | reverse complement strand
ACCGAGGTGGCGGCGCTGATCGACCGGCAACTGGCCGCGCGGGAAGTCTCCGAGGAGATCGTGCTGGTGGCCGAGACCGGCGGCATCAACGCGATGGTCGTCGATTCGAGCAGCCTGCCCGAGCAGGTGGTAAGCGACGTGCTGGCGTCCGCCTTCGACAGCGCCGGCCAGCGCTGCTCGGCGCTGCGCGTGCTGTGCCTGCAGGAGGAGATCGCCGACCGCGTGCTGTCGATGCTGCACGGCGCGCTGCGTGAACTGTCGCTCGGCGACCCGGCCCGACTGTCGACGGACATCGGGCCGGTGATCGACGCCGAGGCAAAGGCCCGGCTGGAAGCACACGTCGAGCAGATGGGCCGGAAATTCCGTGTGCAACGGCTGCCGTTGCCTGCGCCGCCGGCGTCGGGCACGTTCGTTGCACCGACGGTGATCGATGTGGATTCGGTGGCCGATGTCGGCAGGGAAGTGTTCGGCCCGGTGCTGCACGTGCTGCGCTTCCGCCGCGCCGAACTCGGCCGGCTGGTCGACGACATCAATGCCTGTGGCTACGGCCTGACCTTCGGCGTGCACAGCCGCATCGACGAGACGATCGACTTCGTCACCTCGCGCATCCGCGCCGGCAACCTCTACGTCAACCGCAACATGATCGGCGCCGTGGTCGGCGTGCAGCCCTTCGGCGGACTCGCCCTTTCCGGCACCGGCCCGAAGGCCGGCGGGCCGCTGCTGCTGCACCGGCTGCGCCGTGGCGTGCGCACGCCGCCACTGCCGACCGGCGCCGGCACCACCCTGCCCCCGGCGCTCCTGTCGCTGCAGGCCTGGTTCGACGCGAGCGGCCGCAGGGAACTGGCCGGCCGCTGCGCAGCACTGGCGAGCTCGACTCCACTGCGGCAGGGGCTCGACCTGCCGGGTCCGACCGGCGAGTCGAACCGGCTGCGCTTCATCGCCCGCGGCCGGGCTTTGTGCATATCCTCGCGCGAGGATGAGCTGCTGCACCAGATCGCCGCCGCGCTGGCCACCGGCAACCGCGTCGCGGTGCTTGCGGCGGATGGCGAGGCGCTGGTGGCGCAACTGCCCGGGCCGGTCCGGCAGCAGGTCGAGCTGGTTGGCGGCGTCAGCACGGCGGGCGCCGATGTCGTGCTGTGCGAACCGGCCCGGGCGGCGGCCGCGCGTCGCGCGCTCGCCGCGGGCGACGGACCGCGCGTGCGGGTGGTGACACCGCGGGAGGTCGACGGCGGATACCCGCTGGATGCCCTGGTCGCCGAGCAGACGCTCACCGTCAACACTGCCGCCGCAGGGGGCAACGCCAGCCTGATGACGCTCGCGCCACAGTAGCGGGCAGTCCGTATAACCCCTATAGCCTGTTAGCATCGCGCCCTGCAGCGGCCGGCCGGACGCTACGCCTCCGGGATCCCCATGGACACCTTCATCCAGCAGGTCATCAACGGGCTCGTGCTAGGCAGCCTGTACGCGCTGATCGCGCTCGGCTACACGATGGTCTACGGCATCCTGAACCTGATCAACTTCGCGCACGGCGACGTGCTGATGGTCGGCGCGCTGACGGCGCTCAGCAGCATCGTGCTGCTCAAGGCGCAGTTCCCGGAACTTCCCGGCTGGATCCTGATGATCGCCGGCATGGTGGTGGCGATCCCGACCTGCGTGGTGACGAGCCTGGTCATCGAGCGGGTCGCCTATCGGCCGCTGCGCGGGGCGCCGCGGCTGGCGCCGCTGATCACCGCCATCGGCGTGTCGATCGTGCTGCAGACGGTGGCGATGCTGATCTGGGGCCGCAGCTACATGACGTTCCCGCAGCTGCTGCCGTCCGATCCGATCGAGATGTTCGGCGCCACGGTCACCGTCACCAAGCTGGTAGTGATCGGCCTGTCGGCGGTGATCATGATCGGCCTGATGGTGCTGGTGAACCGCAGCAAGCTCGGACGCGCGATGCGCGCCACCGCGGAGAACCCGCGCGTGGCCGGCCTGATGGGCGTCGATCCCAACATGGTGATCATGATCACCTTCGCCATCGGCGCGTCGCTGGCCGCGGTGGCCGGCGTGATGCTGGCGGCCACCTATTCGGTGGCGCACTTCTACATGGGCTTCATGCCCGGACTGAAGGCATTCACCGCGGCGGTGCTCGGCGGCATCGGCAACATTCCGGGCGCCATGGTCGGCGGGCTGCTGCTCGGCCTGATCGAGGCGCTCGGCGCCGGCTACATCGGCGAACTGACCGGCGGAGTGCTCGGCTCGCACTACCAGGACGTGTTCGCCTTCATCGTGCTGTGCGCCGTGCTGATCCTGCGACCGAGCGGCCTGCTCGGTGAGCGGGTCGCCGACCGCGCCTGAGGCGGCAGCGGTGACGCTGTTCTTCCCGTCCTTGCGCGACAAACCGGCGGCGGCGGTCGCCGCCACCTTCCTGCTCGCGGCGGTGCTCATCGCGGCGCCGTTCATCGTCGGCACGATGGGCAACGCCTGGGTCCGCGCGCTGGCGTTCGCCGCGCTGTACGTCATGCTGGCGCTCGGCCTGAACATCGTGGTCGGCTTCGCCGGCCTGCTCGACCTCGGCTACATCGCCTTCTACGCGGTCGGCGCCTACATGTACGCGCTGCTCGCCTCGCCGCACCTGACCAGCAACTTCCCGGCGCTGGCGGCGATGTTCCCGCAGGGCTTCCACAACTCGATCTGGATGGTGATTCCGCTCGGCGCCGCGCTGGCGGCATTCTTCGGCGTGGTGCTGGGCGCGCCGGTGCTGAAGCTGCGCGGCGACTACCTGGCGATCGTCACGCTCGGCTTCGGCGAGATCATCCGCATCTTCCTCAACAACCTGAACGCGCCGCTGAACTTCACCAACGGCCCGCAGGGCATCACGATGATCGACCCGGTGGAGATCGCCGGCATCAACTTCGCCCGCACGCTCGACCTCGGCTTCGTCAAGCTGCCGTCCGTCTATCTCTACTACTACCTGTTCCTGATACTGACGGTGATCACCATCATCGTCTGCATCCGCCTGCAGGACTCGCGGCTCGGCCGCGCCTGGATGGCGATCCGCGAGGACGACATCGCCGCCAAGGCGATGGGCATCAACGTGCGCAACGTCAAGCTGCTGGCCTTCGCCCTCGGCGCCACCTTCGGCGGCGTTTCCGGCACCATGTTCGCCGCCTTCCAGGGCTTCGTCTCGCCGGAGTCGTTCTCGCTGATGGAGTCGATCATCGTGCTGGCGATGGTCGTGCTCGGCGGACTCGGTCACATTCCCGGCGTGATCCTCGGCGCGATCCTGCTGTCGGTGTTTCCGGAGGTGCTGCGGCACACCGTGGTGCCGGTGCAGAACCAGCTGTTCGGCCACGTGATCATCGACGCCGAGGTGCTGCGCATGATGCTGTACGGGCTGGCCATGGTGGTCATCATGCTGTACCGGCCCAAGGGCCTGTGGCCGGCGCCGGAGCACGGCGTCAATCCGTCGACCCGCGGCAGCGCCAAGGCAGGGGCCGCAGGATGAGCGCGGTCGCGGCCGACGCGCCGGTGCTGCGCGCCGCCGGCGTCAACAAGCGCTTCGGCGGCCTGCAGGCGCTCGCCGACGTCGGCGTGACGATCCGCCGCGGGCAGATCTACGGGCTGATCGGGCCCAACGGCGCCGGCAAGACCACGTTCTTCAACGTGATCACCGGCCTGTACACGCCCGACTCCGGCAGCTTCGAGCTCGCCGGCAAGCCGTATTCGCCCAGCGAGCCGCACAAGGTCGCCGAGGCCGGCATCGCCCGCACCTTCCAGAACATCCGCCTGTTCCCGGAGATGACGGCGCTGGAGAACGTGATGGTCGGCCGGCACGTCCGCACCAAGGCCACCGCGCTCGGCGCCGTCCTGCGCACCGGGTCGCAGCGCGCCGAGGAGCGCGCGATCCGCGCCCGCGCACTGGAGCTGCTCGACTACGTCGGCATCCGCCGCTACGCGGACTTCCAGGCGCGCACCCTCGCCTACGGCGACCAGCGGCGGCTGGAGATCGCCCGCGCGCTGGCCACCGACCCGAAGCTGCTGGCGCTCGACGAGCCGGCGGCGGGCATGAACGCCACCGAGAAGCTGTCGCTGCGCGAGCTGCTGTCGCACATCCGCAGCGACGGCACGACCATCCTGCTGATCGAGCACGACGTGAAGCTGGTCATGGGCCTGTGCGACCGCGTCACGGTGCTCGACTACGGCAAGATCATCGCCGAGGGCACGCCGGCCGAGGTGCAGCGCGACCCGGCCGTGATCACGGCCTACCTCGGCGGCGCGCACGCGCCGGCGCCGCAGACCATCTCATGACGCAGCCGATCCTCAAGATCAGCGGCCTGAAGGTCGCCTATGGCGGCATCCAGGCGGTCAAGGGCGTCGACCTCGAGATCCGCGAGGGCGAGCTGGTGACGCTGATCGGCGCCAACGGCGCCGGCAAGACGACCACGCTGAAGGCGATCACCGGCACCCAGGCCTGGGCCGGCGGGATTGAGTACTGCGGCGCCTCGACCAGCGGCATGGCGGCGCACCAGCTGCTGCGCCGCGGCCTGGTGATGGTGCCCGAGGGCCGCGGCGTGTTCACGCGGATGACGGTCACCGAGAATCTGCAGATGGGCGCCTTCGCGCGCAACGACACGGCAGCGATCGCCGAGGACATGGAGCGCATGTTCGCCACCTTCCCGCGCCTGAAGGAGCGCGCGAAGCAGCTGGCGGGCACGCTGTCCGGCGGCGAGCAGCAGATGCTGGCCATGGCGCGCGCGATGATGAGCCGGCCGAAGCTGCTGCTGCTCGACGAGCCCTCGATGGGGCTGTCGCCGCTCATGGTCGAGAAGATCTTCGAGGTCGTGCGCTCGGTGGCGGCGCAGAAGATCCCGATGCTGCTGGTCGAGCAGAACGCACGGCTGGCGCTGGAGGCGGCGCAGCGCGCCTACGTGATGGACTCCGGCCTGATCACGCTGGCCGGCGACGCGAAGGAATTGCTGAACGACCCGAAGGTGCGCGCCGCTTATCTCGGCGAAGCCGCTGCCTGACCGGTCCGTCGCATCGCCGCGCGGCGGGCGCCGCCCGCGACTGCTTCCGGAGAGACCGATGAACAGGATCGTCGACACCGACCTCGCCCCGGCCAGCCGCTTCGACACGCACGCGGTGCTGAACCAGGCGCGGCCGGCGGTCGGCTTCAATGCGTTCGGCGACGACGCGGTGCTCACCGCAGCCATAGCGCGCGAGGCGCCGTGGGCGGCGGGGCGATGTGCCGCCGTCGGCGCCCTGGCGGGCGACCAGCACGTCCAGGAACTGGCGAGGCTGGCCAACCGCCACCTGCCGGAACTGAGGACGCACGACCGCTTCGGCAACCGGATCGACTGGGTCGAATTCCACCCGAGCTGGCACGAACTGATGTCGCTCGCCTGGCGGCACGAGGTGCCCAACCTCTCGTGGCGGGCGAGCGAGCCGCAGCCGCACTTCGCGCGCGCCGTCCTGTCGTACCTGTGGAACCAGGTCGAGCACGGCACCGGCTGCCCGACCGGCATGGCCTACGCCGCCTACGCGGGCTTGGTCGCCGAGCCCTGCCTCGCCATCTGGGCCGAGAAGGTCAAGGGCACGACGTACGAGTTCGGCCGGCGCGAAGTCGCGGACAAGCCCTCGGTCGTCGTCGGCTACGCGATGACCGAGAAGCAGGGCGGCTCCGACCTGCGCGAAACGCAGACGGTCGCCCGCTTCTCGCACGCTGCCAACTACCACGGCAGCACCGCCCACTGGTACGAGCTGACCGGGCACAAGTGGTTCTGCTCGGCGCCGCAGTCCGACGGCTTCTTCACGCTGGCGAAGGTCGACGGCGGCGTCACCTGCTTCTTCCTGCCGCGGACGCTGCCCGACGGCACCTTCAACCGCTTCTTCGTGCAGCGGCTGAAGGACAAGGCGGGCAACCGCTCCAACGCCTCGAGCGAGGTCGAATTCGCCGGCACGCTGGCGATCCGCGTCGGCGAGGAGGGGCGCGGCATCCGCGAGATCCTGACCCACTCGCACCTGACGCGGCTGGACTTCGCGGTCGGCTCGGCCGGCCTGATGCGGCAGGCGCTCACGCTGGCTCTGCAGCACACGACCACGCGCCGCGCCTTCCGCACGCCGATCGCCGAGCAGCCGATGATGGCCGGGGTGCTGGCCGACATGGCGGTCGAGGTCGAGGCGGCGACGCTGATGGCGCTGCGCGTGGCGAGGGCCACCGACCACCTCGGCACGAACGAGCACGAACGGCTGCTGGCGCGCCTTGCCACACCGGCGGCCAAGTACTTCAACTGCTCGCGCGCTCCGGCGATCGTCTTCGAGGCGCTGCAGTGCCACGGCGGCAACGGCTTCATCGAGGAGAACCCGATGGCGCGGCTGTACCGCGAGGCACCGCTGAACAGTGTCTGGGAAGGCACCGCCAACATGATGTGCATGGACGTGCGCCGGGCAATGCTGAAGGACCCGCGCACGGTCGAGGCGCTGCTCGCGGAACTGCACCCTGTCGTCGGGCAGGATGGCCGCTTCGATGCGCTGCTTCGGCACGCCGAGGCGCTGCTGCGCGCGGCCCGCGACGACGAGTTCCTGGCCCGGCCGATGACCGAGGCGGTGGCGCGCGCGCTGCAGGCGGCCGAGCTGATCCGGCACAGCACGCCGGAGGTCGTCGACCTGTTCCTCGCCACGCGCTGCGGCCCGGCCGCGGCCTGGGGGACGCACTTCGGCACGATCGGCGCCAGCGTTTCGGCGACCGCCGCGCGGCGGATCGTTGAGCGCGCGAGCGTCGCGCGCTGATTGCGATCAGTCGCGGACCCTTGCCAGTCGGTCCGCCAGCCCCTGATGAGGCGCGATCGAGACGCCGGGGGCAGCGGCGCTTCTATGCGTCCGATGGCCCACCGAGCGCCGCCACGACTTCCGGCGGCGCCTGCACCAGTTCGATCAGCACGCCTTCGCCGCAGAGGGGGAACTGGTCGTTGCCCTTGGGGTGGATGAAGCAGATGTCGTGGCCGGCGGCGCCCTTGCGGATGCCGCCGGGCGCAAAGCGCACGCCCTGCGCGCTCATCCACGCCACGGCGGCCGGCAGGTCGTCGATCCACAGGCCGACGTGGTTCAGCGGCGTGGCGTGCACCGCGGGCTTCTTCTCCGGGTCGACCGGCTGCATCAGGTCGACCTCGACCTCGTGCGCCCCGCGGCCGATCGCGCAGATGTCCTCGTCGACGTTCTCCCGCTCGGAGACGAAGTTGCCCTTGAGCGCCAGGCCAAAGATGTCGACCCACAGTGCGCGTAGCCGCTGCTTGTCCGGGCCGCCGACGGCGATCTGCTGGATGCCCAGCACGCGGAACGGGCGACCGGCGCTCATCGTGCCCCCTTCGCGCTTCGC
>JBHJND010000117.1:0-1615 GCA_048497655.1 Caballeronia novacaledonica | reverse complement strand
AAGTCGACGACCGGCCGTTGCATCCTGCGCCTGATCGAGCCCACATCGGGCAGCGTCTGGTTCGGCGGCCATGAGGTCACAGCGCTGGACCGGGACGCGCACCGCCGTCTGGCGCGCGACATGCAGATCATCTTCCAGGATCCGTATGCGTCGCTGAACCCGCGAATGACGGTCGGCGCCATCATCGGCGAGGCACTGATCATCCACAGGCTCGCCAGGAGTCGCCGCGAGTTCGAGGAGCGCATCGTGCAGCTGCTGGAGACGGTGGGGCTGGCGGCAGATCACATGCGCCGCTATCCGCACGAGTTCTCGGGCGGCCAGCGGCAGCGCATCGGCATCGCCCGCGCGCTCGCCGTCTCGCCGAAACTGGTGGTCTGCGACGAGGCGGTCTCGGCGCTGGACGTGTCGATCCAGGCGCAGGTCATCAACCTGCTCGAGGACCTGCAGCAGCAGTTCAACCTCACGTATCTCTTCATCGCCCACGACCTGTCGGTGGTCGAGCACATCAGCGACCGGGTGGCGGTGATGTATCTCGGCCGCATCGTCGAGATCGCGCCATCGAAGAGCCTGTACACGGCGCCGCTGCACCCGTACACGGAGGCGCTGCTGTCGGCGGTGCCGATCCCCGACCCGCGGGTCAGGCGCAAGCGCATCATGTTGCAGGGCGACGTGCCCAGCCCGCTGCATCCGCCCTCGGGCTGCCCGTTCCACACCCGCTGCCCGATCCGCCAGCTGCCTCAGTGCAGCTCCGAGGTGCCGCCGCTGAAGGCGAGCGGCGACGGCCGCATGGTGGCCTGCCACCTGCGCGGTTAGCGCCGGGCGCGCGATCCGCGGCGCGTCCGGCGGCGATCAGCCCGAAGGCAACGAGCCGTCGGCCTCGCCCAGCCCCCGCTGCATCAGAACGGAGTCGACCCAGCGGCCGAACTTGAAGCCGACCGAGCGCAGCGTGCCGCTGTGCGCGAAGCCGCAGGCACGGTGCAGTTCGATCGACGCGGCGTTCGCCGAGTCGCCGATCACTGCCAGCATCTGCCGGTAGCCGCGGCGCGCGCATTCATCGACCAGCCTCGCCAGCAGTTGCCGGCCGATGCCGCGGCCGACCAGGCCGGGCGAGACGTAGACCGAGTCCTCGACGGTGTAGCGGTAGCCGGGGCGGGTTCGGTAGGCGCTCGCATAGGCGTAGCCGAGCACGTCATCGCCCTCGACCGCGACGAGGTACGGGTAGCCGCCGCCGGTGACCGACTCGAATCGGCTGCGCATCTGGGCAACCGACGGTGGCTCGATCTCGAAGCTGGCCAGGCCATGCAGCACGTGGTGCGCGTAGATGGCCCGGATCGTCGGAATGTCCGCCAACGTCGCGGAGCGAAGTGCCATCGGGAGGCTCAAGAAAAAGGGCGGTGCAGCGACGCTGCACCGCCCGGCCTTGTCGTGCGCCGGCGATCAGCGCAACGTCACTTCGACGCGGCGCGCCTCGGCGTCGTCGGCGCCGCCCATGGTGACCACCGGCTTGGCCAGTTCGATCCGCTGCTCGCCGACGCCCGCCGCGACGAGCAGGTCGCGCACGGCAAGCGCACGGCGCTTGGCCAGTTCGGCGTTGGCCGCAGGATCGCCGCTGGCG
>JBHJND010000116.1:0-4012 GCA_048497655.1 Caballeronia novacaledonica | reverse complement strand
ACGTGCGCGCGTCGAGCGAGCGCAACCCGCACGCGCCGTCGCGCGGCGCGATCGCCCTGGGGGCACTGCAGAGCCCGCGCACCGCCGGCCAGTGGCTGCGCGAGCAGGCGCCGCGCAGGTCGGCCTACAACGGCTTCAACCTGCTGGTCGCCGAGCCGTCGCCGACGAAGGACGACGCACCGCGGCTGCTGTACTACACCAACCGCCGCGATCACGGACCGCGGGCGCTGTCGCCCGGCATCTACGGCCTGTCCAACGCCTTTCTCGACACACCGTGGCCGAAGGTGGTGCGCGCCGTCAGCGCCTTCGCCTGCGCGCTTGCCAGCCGTGCCGACGCTGACTCCCTGCTGGCGCTGATGGCCGATCGCCGACCGGTGCACGACTCGGAGCTCCCGTCGACCGGCGTGCCGCTGGACTGGGAGCGGGCGCTGGCGCCGATCCAGATCCGCGCCCACGGCTACGGCACGCGCTCGACCACCGTAGTGACCGTGCGTCGCGACGGCGTCGTCAACTTCCTCGAGCGCAGCTTCGAACCGGAGGCGCCACAGCTTCACCGCGACCGGCACTTCGAATTCACGGTGGACGGCGCCTCGACTGCGGCGTCGCGCGTGTCGGGGGCGCGCAAGGCCGGCTGAACGGCAGCCTTGCGGCCTGGCGCTAGAAGCTCCGCCGCATCATCCGGTGCGGGATGCCGGCGTCGTCGTAGTCCTCACCCTCGGCGACGAAGCCGAAGCGCCGGTAGAACGGGATCGCGTGCGTCTGCGCGCTGAGCGCCACCTCGCGATCGCCGCGCACCCCTGCGGCCTGCATCAGCGCCTGCAGCAGGGCGCTGCCCACGCCCTTGCCGCGCGAGAGCCGCAGCACCGCCATGCGGCCGATGTGGCCGTCCGGAAGCAGGCGCCCGGTCCCCACCACCCTGCCATCGAGGTCGAAGGCGAGCGCGTGCAGGCTCACGGGATCGAACTCGTCCAGTTCGATCTCGGCCGGCACTCTCTGCTCTTCGACGAACACGGCGCGGCGCACCGGCTCGGCGTGCGCCCGCATCGTCGCCCAGTCGCCGAGTTCGACGCGGACCGTCTCAGCCACGCGGCGGCTCCTCGGCCGGCGCGACGGCCTCGTAGCGATGCATCCGCTCGCGGATCTCCGGCGGCCAGGCGGTCGGCGTGCCGCGCCGGTCGACGCAGACGTAGACCAGCTCGACGCTCACCAGCGGCCGCGAGGTGTCCTCGGCGCGGTACAGGGCCACCGCGAAGGTGGCGCTGCTGCGGCCGAGCCGCGCTGCCCGCCCGCAGACCAGCAGCTCGTCGTCGTAGCGCGCCGGCGCGTGGTACTCGACCGTCGCCTTGCGCACGAACGCGTCGATGCCGAGACCGGCGAAACCGGTCGGGTACGGCACGCCGATCTCCCGCCAGTACTCGGTCAGGCAGACGTCGGCATAGGTCAGGTAGTGGCCGTTGAAGACCACCGCCTGCATGTCGACCTCGGCCCAGCGCACGCGCAGCGGCAGGCGGTGGCGGAACGACTCGATCGCCACCCTACTTCGCTCCCTTGGCGGCGTCGCCGGCAATGACCACCGTCATCTTCGCCGGGTCAAGGTGCCGGCGCAGCGCTGCGTTGACCTCGGCGGTGCTCAGCGACCCGATGCGCTCCTCGAAGGCGAGGCTGTGGCTGGTGAAGGTGCGGCCCAGGTCGAGGTAGCTCACCCACACCGACGCGAGCGTGCCGTCCGACGATCGGTTGACCACCCTCTCCTGCAGCATGCCGCTCTTGGCGTCGGCGAGTTCCTTGTCGGTGAGACCGTCCTTCAGCATCCGGTCGATCTCCTCGCGAACCGCCTGCTCGAAGCGGGCGGTGTTCTGCGGCGCCACCAGGCCGGCCAGCTGCCAGCTTGCCGCTCGATCGCGGCTGCCGACCGACAGCCCGGACCAGGCGCCATAGGAGATGCCGTCGCGCTGGCGCACCCGCTCGACGAGCCGGTTCGACAGCATGCCTCCGCCGCCGAAGACGTGGTTGGCGAGCACCAGCGGCGCGTAGTCGGGGTCGTCGTCGCGCAGCGTCAGGTTGATGCGCGCCCGGTAGAACGCGTTCTCCTTGTCCGGCGTGTCGACGGCGATGCGCGCCGGCTTCACCTCGCGTGGCTCGGCGAGGACCGGCGCATACGGCGCCTTCGATGCCCAGCCGGGAAACAGCTCCCTGACCAGCGCCTCGGCCGCCTTGTCGTCGAAGTCGCCGACGATGGCGATGTCGCCGCGCGCCGTGCCCCAGAACTCGGCGTGGAAGTTCCTGACCTCTTCCAGCGTCGCCGCCTCGACCTGCCTGATGCGCTCCTCCAGCGGGATGTACGCGCGCGGGTCGCCGGCCGGGTAGGTGTCGAAGTGGCGCGCCAGCGCGTCGCGCGATCGCGCCTCGGGGTCGGCCAACTGGGACTGCAGGCCGGTGATCGTCTCGCGCTTCAGCTGCGCGAACTCGTCGGCCGGGAAATTCGCCTCGCGCATCACCTGCGCCGACAGCTTCAGCGACTCGGCCAGGTTGGTGCGGTCGGTCTGGAAGCTGCGCAGCGAGCCCTGCATCTTCAGCCGTGTCATCTCGTCGGCGATCTGCTGGCGGCTGAGCTTGCCGGCGCCGCGCGGGACCATCGCCTCGGCGAGCGAGGAGATCACCGCCTTGCCCTGCAGGCTGCGCTCGTCGCCCCAGCGCGGCCGGATCACCACGTTGACCGTCTCTCCGCGGTTCTTCTTCGGCAGCAATGCGACGTTCAGGTCGCCGACCGTGAAGCGGCGCGTGCGGGCGTCGATGTTCTTCTGCGACGGATCGAATGCCTCACCGGCGGCGACCGCCTGCCGCGGCTTGAACTCGGCAAGCATCGCCGCTGCCGACAGAGGCGCCGGGATCTCGGCGCGTTGCGGCTCGTCGTCGGGCAGGAACAGGGCGACGGTGCGGTTGTCGCGGCGGAAGAAGCGCGCCGAATCGCGCGCCACCTCGCTTGCCGTGACGCCGGCGATGCGCTCGCGACCGAGGAAGAACAGCCGCCAGTCGCCGGCGGCGATGTACTCCGACAGCGACACGCCGAACTGCTGCGGATCGGCCAGCGTGCGCTCGAAGCCGGTCTCGTTGTCGCGCCGCATGCGGGTCATCTCGTCCTCGGTCGGCGGCTGCTGCGCGAAACCGCGCTCGACGACCTCGATCAGCTTCTCGCGCACCCGCTCGACCGGCTCGCCCTTCTTGACCACGGCGCCGAACAGGGCCAGGGCGGGGTCACGCTGCTGCTGGGCCCAGGCGAACACCTGCGCCGCCAGGCCGGTGGCCACCAGTTCCTTGTGCAGGCGGCCGTTCGGCGTGTCGCCGAGGATGTCGGCCGCGGCGTTGATCGCCGCCGTGCCCTCGGACAGCAGCGACGGGATCCGGTAGGCGACCAGCACCAGCTGCACGTCGCCCTTGCGGCGCACGGTCACGCTGCGCTCGCCGTCCTGGGTCGGCTCGACCGTCCACAGCACCGGCAGCGCGCGCGTCGGCCGCGGGATCTTGCCGAAGGTCCCGGCGATCAGCGGCAGCGTCGCCTCGACGTCGAACTTGCCGGCCACGGTCAGCACCGCGTTGTCGGGCTGGTAGTACGTCCGGTAGAACGCCTGCAGGTTCTCGATGCGCACGTTCTCGATGTCGCTGCGGTTGCCGATCGGAAAGTTGCCGTAGTTGTGCCAGTTGAACGCCGCGGCGACGACGCGCTGGTAGGTGACGCGGAAAGGCTCGTTCTCGCCCTTCTCGAACTCGTTGCGCACCACCGTCATCTCGGAGTCGAGGTCCTTCTTCGCGATGAACGAGTTCACCATCGCGTCGGCCTTCCAGTCGAGCGCCCAGCTCAGGTTGTCGTCGGTCGCCTGGAAGGTCGAGAAGTAGTTGGTGCGGTCGAACGAGGTGGTGCCGTTGTTGCGGAAGCCGCGGCGGTTGAACTCCTTGTCGGGGCTCGGGTGCTTCTTGCTGCCCTTGAAGATCAGGTGCTCGAGCAGGTGCGCCA
>JBHJND010000115.1:0-1668 GCA_048497655.1 Caballeronia novacaledonica | reverse complement strand
TCGGCGCCGACTTTCCTGGCGACGTCCATGAAGTACTGGAACATCTTCCGCTTCAGGCGGCCGGCGTCCTCCATGCGGATCATCACCTGCGTCAGCAGGCCCTCGAAGACCCGCGGCGGCGCGAAGTAGTAGGTCGGGCCGATCTCGCGCATGTCGTTGGTCACCGTCGACGGCGACTCGGGGCAGTTGACCGTGTAGCCGGTGGCCAGCGCCTGCGCGTAGGAGAAGATGTTCTGGCCGATCCAGGCCAACGGCAGGTAGGCCAGCACGTCCTCGTAGACGGTCAGCCCCTCCATCTCGGTGCAGACGCGCGCGCGGTCGATCAGCGAACGGTGGGTCTGCACCACGCCCTTCGGCTTGCCGGTCGTCCCGGAGGTGTAGAACAGCGCCGCGGTGTCGTCCGGCGAGCCCTTGGCGATCTCCTCGTCGACGAACTGCGGCTGCACCGACAGCAGGCCCTGGCCCAGCCGCAGCAGTTCCTCGAACGGCAGCAGGCCTTCCTGCGTGTAGTGGCGCAGCCCGCGCGGGTCGTCGTAATAGATGTGCTTCAGCAGCGGGTGCTGCTCGCGCACCTCGAGCATCTTGTCGACCTGCTCCTGGTCCTCGACGATCGCGTAGCCGATCTCGGCGTTGTGGAACACGTAGACCATCTCGGCGGCGATCGCGTCCTGGTACATCGGCACCGGGATGCCGCCGAGCGACTGCGCCGCCATCATCGCGAAGTACAGCCGCGGCCGGTTCTCGCCGATGATCGCCAGGTGGTCGCCGCGCCGGAAACCCTGCACGTGCAGCCCGGCGGCCAGCTTCTTCACCTCGTCGGCCACCTGCGCCCAGGTCCACGTCTGCCAGATGCCGAGATCCTTCTCGCGCAGCGCGGGGTGCTTGTCGCGCCAGTGCGCGTGGTCCAGCAGCAGCCGTGGAAAGGTGTCCGGCAGCTCGGCCGGGGCCTTCGCCATCGCGATGTCTCCTTGTCTTGTCGGCGGGTGCGGCGCAGCAAGAACCGCCGGCCGCCCCTCGCTCTTAATTGCTGGGCGCAGACTCTACACAATCGAGGTTTCCCGGCAAGCGCCGGACGACCCTTGGTCTGAGCCGAGCCAAGGTAACCGGTCGGCCGCTCCGCGCGCTGTCATCTGGGCGACAATCCGTTCCATGCCTGCCGACACCCTCGAAGAGTCGCTGCGCGCAACGCGCTGGGGCGCATCGCTCGCCGCCGATCAGCTGGCGCGGGTGGCCGCCGAGTCGAACGAGGTCGTCGTGGCCGCCAGCGGCTACGTCTGCCGCAACGGCGAGCCGGTCGATGCCTGGCTCGGCGTGCTCGACGGCATGGTCAAGATGATGATCTCCACGCCGTCTGGCCGCGCCTCGACCTTCACCGGCATTCCCGCCGGCGGCTGGTTCGGCGAGGGCAGCCTGCTGAAGACCGAGCCGCGCCGCTACGACGTCATCGCCCTGCGCGAATCGCGCATCGCCCGCGTGCCGCGCCGCACGTTCGAGTGGCTGCTCAATACCAGCATCCCGTTCAACCGCTTCCTGCTGGTGCAAGTCAACGAGCGGCTCGGGCAGTTCATCGGCATGCTCGAAGCGCAGCGCCTCCATGATCCCGATGCCCGTGCGGCCCGCTGCGTGGCCGGGCTGTTCAACACGATCCTCTATCCCGGCATCGGCAAG
>JBHJND010000114.1:0-7475 GCA_048497655.1 Caballeronia novacaledonica | reverse complement strand
CTGTCGACCTGCCCGACCTACGTCGAGTCCGGCATCGCGCCGCACCACATCGACCTGCGGCCGTACGTGCTGTCGGGCAGGCAGATCTCGATCGTCCCCGGCGGCCTGACCCGGGTGGCGCTGCGCGAGGGCTCGCTGGTGGTCAATTCCTCGCAGGGCGGCGGCACCAAGGACACCTGGGTGCTGGAGAGATAGATGCTCAGCCGCACCGCCGACCACCTGTTCTGGATGGCCCGCTACGTCGAGCGGGCCGAGAACACGGCGCGGATGCTCGACGTCAACATGTCGACCTCGCTGCTGCCGCAGTCGGGCGAGGAGGCGGAGCGCGGCTGGCGGGCGATGCTCGGCATCTCCGAGCTGCAGCAGGCCTTCGACGCCAAGTACCCGCTGCTCACCGCGCGCGACGTGCTCGACTTCATGGTGCGCGACCCGACCAACCCGTCGTCGATCTACTCGTGCATGCAGGCGGCGCGCGAGAACGCGCGCGCGGTGCGGGGGTCGCTGACTACCGAGGTCTGGGAGACCCACAACGACACCTGGCTGAACCTGCAGCGGGTGTTCGGCGAGGGCATGCTCGAGCGCGACCCGCAGCAGCTGTTCGAGTGGGTCAAGTACCGCTCGCACGTCTCGCGCGGCGTGACCATCGGCACCATGCTCAAGGACGAGGCCTTCTTCTTCATCCGACTGGGCACCTTCCTCGAGCGCGCCGACAACGCGGCGCGGATCATCGACGTCAAGTTCCACGACAGCGGCGAGTCGACCGAGCTGCTGCCGGCCGGCCGCGGCAACGGCGTCGGCCACCGGCAGCGCGACTTCTACTACTGGGCGGCGGTGCTGCGGTCCGTTTCCGCCTTCGAGATCTACCGCAAGGTCTACCGTGACGTGGTCACCCCTGAGCGGGTGGCCGAGCTGCTGATCCTGCGCGAGGCGATGCCGCGCTCGCTCGCCGCCTGCGTCAACGAGGTCTGCACCAACCTGGAGATGGTGCGCAACAGCCGCTCGGGCGAGACCGAGAGGCGCGCCGGCATGCTGCGCGCCGAGCTGCGCTACGGGCGCATCGAGGACATCCTGCAGCAGGGGCTGCACGGCTACCTGACCGGCTTCCTCGAGCGCGTCAACGACCTCGGCGGACGCATCAGCCAGGACTTCCTGGTGCCGCTGGCGGCGAGCTGAGCCGCATCGACTCCTTAGAATCGCCTTACTGCACTGCACTTCGGACCGGGCGATGACCTACTGCGTGGCAATGCGGCTGAACGCCGGGCTGGTGTTCCTTTCGGACTCGCGCACCAACGCCGGGGTCGACCAGATCTCGACCTTCCGCAAGATGACGGTGTTCGAGCACCCGGGCGAGCGGCTGATGGTGCTGCTGTCGGCCGGCAACCTGGCGATCACCCAGGCGGTGCGGCAGATCGTCTGCGAGCGCAGCGGGCCGCACGACGACAGCGTGTGGAACGCCAAGACGATGTTCGAGGCGGTGCGCGTGGTCGGCGAGGCGGTGCGCGAAGTGCGGGCGCGCGATGCGGCGGCGCTGAAGGACGCCGGCATCGAGTTCACCTGCAACTTCATCTTCGGCGGCCAGATCCGCGGCGAGGGGCTGCGGCTGTTCCACGTCTACGCCGCCGGCAACTTCATCGAGGCCACGCCCGAGAACCCGTACTTCCAGATCGGCGAGGCGAAGTACGGCAAGCCGATCATCGACCGCGTGATCGGCCCGGCTACCGGACTGGACGAGGCCGCCAAGTGCGCGCTGATCTCGATGGACTCGACGCTGCGCTCGAACATCTCGGTCGGGCTGCCGCTCGACCTGCTGGTCTACGAGGCCGACTCGCTGCGCGTGACGCGCTTCGTGCAGGTCGACCACGCCAACCAGTACATGCAGATGATCCGCAACGCCTGGGGGGCGCGGTTGAAGCAGGTGTTCCAGGAAATCCCCGACCCGACCTGGCGCGACGCCGGCGCCGCGCCCGGCGCGCCGCGGCTGGAGACGGAACTCACCCATCCGGTGCGCGCGCCGCTGCCGGCCAGCGTCG
Source organism: Caballeronia novacaledonica (assembly GCA_048497655.1). Lineage (GTDB taxonomy): Bacteria > Pseudomonadota > Gammaproteobacteria > Burkholderiales > Burkholderiaceae_F > JADJWR01. The sequence continues at coordinate 5,445 of JBHJND010000114.1, read as the reverse complement.
AGGTCGACGTGCATCCGCAAAGCTCGGCCGTGCAACTGGTCGCGCAGGGCCGGCAATCGCAGCCGCCGCGCTGATTGGCGGGCCGCCATCGGCCGGCGCGGCGCCGCGGGCACGCTCGTTGCATGCGGCAAGGGTGCGCCGCACCGGCGGTGGCCCGCCCGTTTCCGCTGAAGAGAAGACACCGTGTCGATCCACGTCGCCCTGAACCACGTCACCGAGTACCGCTACGACCGCCGCGTCGGCCTGTCGCCGCAGGTAGTGCGGCTTCGCCCGGCGCCGCATAGCCGGACGCCGATCCTTTCCTACTCGATGAAAATCGAGCCGGGCGGGCACTTCATCAACTGGCAGCAGGACCCGTTCGCCAACTACCTGGCGCGGCTGGTGTTCCCGGAGAAGACCGAGCGCTTCAGGGTGACCGTCGACCTGGTCGCCGAGATGTCGGTCTACAACCCGTTCGACTTCTTCCTCGAGCCGGCAGCGGAGAGATTCCCGTTCCGCTACGAGGCTTCGCTGAATCACGATCTGGCGCCTTACCTGGCGAAGGAGCCGCTGACGCCGCGGCTGCGCGAGTTCCTGCAGTCGGTCGACCTAACCGAGCAGCGCACGATCGATTTCCTGGTGGCGCTGAACCAGCGACTGCAGCGCGAGATCCGCTACCTGATCCGCATGGAGCCCGGCGTGCAGAAGCCGGAGCAGACCCTCGAACTGGCCGCCGGCTCCTGCCGCGACACCGGCTGGCTGCTGGTGCAGGCGCTGCGCCACCTGGGCCTGGCAGCACGTTTCGTTTCCGGCTACCTGATCCAGCTGAAGCCCGACGTGAAATCGCTCGACGGCCCGTCCGGCGCGGAGCATGACTTCACCGACCTGCACGCCTGGTGCGAGGTCTACCTGCCCGGCGCCGGCTGGATCGGGCTCGATCCGACCTCGGGACTGCTCGCCGGCGAAGGGCACATCCCGGTGGCCTGTACGCCGGATCCGAGCTCGGCCGCGCCGGTGACCGGCGAGGTCGACGATTGCAAGGTCGAGTTCTCGCACACGATGGCGGTGACGCGGATCTTCGAGTCGCCGCGCGTGACCAAGCCGTACACCGAGGAGCAGTGGGCGCAGATCGTCGCCGTCGGCCGCCAGGTCGACGCGAGCCTGCGCGACGGCGACGTGCGGCTGACGATGGGCGGCGAGCCGACCTTCGTGTCGGTGGACGACCGCGACGGGGCGGAGTGGAACACCGCGGCGCTCGGGCCGACCAAGCGCGGTTTCGCCACCGAGCTGGTGCAGCGGCTGCGCGGGAAGTACGGCGCCGGCAGCTTCCTGCACTTCGGCCAGGGCAAGTGGTACCCCGGCGAGCAGCTGCCGCGCTGGGCACTGTCGGTGTTCTGGCGCGCTGACGGCGAGCCGTGCTGGAACGACCCGTCGCGCTTCGCCGACGAGCGCACGCCTTCGTCGTACGGCGACGCCGAGTCGCGCCGCTTCATCGAGCGGCTGGCGAGCCGGCTCGACCTCGACCCGAAGTTCATCCGGGCCGGCTACGAGGACACCTGGTACTACCTGTGGCGCGAGCGAAGCCTGCCGGCGAACGTCGACCCGTTCGACTCGAGGCTCGACGACGAGCTGGAGCGCGCGCGGCTGCGCCGGGTGTTCGGCCGCGGACTCGAAAGGGAGGTCGGCTACGTGCTGCCGCTGGCGCGCGACTCGCGGCCGGGGCAGGCCGCGCCGGTGTGGGTCAGCGGCCCGTGGTTCTTCCGCGACGAGCGGATGTACCTGATCCCGGGCGATTCGCCGATGGGCTATCGGCTGCCGCTCGACTCGCTGCCGTGGGTGTCGAAGGGCGAGTATCCGTACCTGCACCCGCACGACCCGTTTGCCCCCCCGACGCCGCTGCCGCTGCATTCGGACATCCGCGCCCAGTACGCGCCGCACGCGGTCGGCGGCGGCTTCGCCGAGGGCGGCGCGGTGGCGATGCAGGCCGGCTTCGCGGGCGACGGCGCGCTGCCGGCCGGAGCGGCCGCTCGCGCAGGCACAGGCGACGGCCGCGAAGCCGCGGCGGCGGCCGGCACCGACCCGGCGCGCACGCCGGTCCGCTTCGAGTCCGCGCACTGGGTCACCCGTACCGCCGTGTGCGTCGAGGTGCGCAACGGCGTGCTTTACGTCTTCATGCCGCCGCTGGCGGCTTTGGCCGACTACCTCGAGCTGCTCGCCGCGGTCGAGGCCACTGCCGCGGAACTCGACCTCAAGCTGGTGCTCGAAGGCTATCCGCCGCCGCGCGATCCGCGCCTGCTGATGCTGCAGGTGACGCCGGACCCGGGGGTGATCGAGGTGAACATCCACCCGGCGCACGACTGGGACGAGCTGGTCGACCACACCGAGTTTCTCTACGAAGCGGCGCGGCAGACGCGGCTGTCGACCGAGAAGTTCATGCTCGACGGCCGCCACACCGGCACCGGCGGCGGCAACCACTTCGTGCTCGGCGGCGCGACGCCGGACGACAGTCCCTTCCTGCGGCGGCCGGACCTGCTCGGCAGCCTGCTCTCGTACTGGCACAACCACCCGTCGCTGTCGTACCTGTTCTCGGGGCTGTTCATCGGCCCGACCAGCCAGGCGCCGCGGGTGGACGAGGCGCGCAACGATCAGCTGTACGAGCTGGAGATCGCGCTGGCCGAGCTCGCGCGCAACCGCCAGCGGCACGGCCAGGACGCGCCGCCGTGGCTGGTCGACCGCGCGCTGCGCAACATCCTGGTCGACGTCACCGGCAACACGCACCGTTCCGAGTTCTGCATCGACAAGCTGTACTCGCCCGACGGCCCCAACGGTCGCCTCGGCCTGCTCGAGCTGCGCGCCTTTGAGATGCCGCCGCACGCACGGATGAGCCTGGCCCAGCAGCTGCTGCTGCGGGCACTGGTTGCCCGCTTCTGGCGCGAGCCGTACACGACGCGGTTGACCCGCTGGGGCACCGAGCTGCACGACCGCTTCCTGCTGCCGACCTTCGTCTGGATGGACTTCGAGGACGTGCTCACGGAGCTCGGCGAGGCCGGCTACGCCTTCGATCCGGCGTGGTTTGCGCCGCACTTCGAGTTCCGCTTCCCGCTGTTCGGCGAGGTGGCGGCGCGCGGCATCGGCCTGTCGCTGCGCGGCGCGCTCGAGCCGTGGCACGTGATGGGCGAGCAGGGCGCCGCGGGCGCAACCGTTCGCTACGTCGACTCGTCGCTGGAGCGGATCGAGGTCCGGGTCAGCGGGCTGAACGACAGCCGCCACGTGATCACCGTCAACGGCCGGGCGATGAGCCTGCAGCCCACCGGCCGCGTCGGCGAGCACGTCGCCGGCGTGCGCTACCGCGCCTGGCAGCCGGCGGCCTCCCTGCACCCGACCATCGGCGTGCACGCGCCGCTGACCTTCGACATCGTCGACACCTGGAACCGGCGCTCGCTCGGCGGCTGCCAGTACCACGTTGCCCATCCCGGCGGGCGCAACTACGAGGTCTTCCCGGTCAACGCCTACGAGGCGGAGAGCCGGCGGCTGGCGCGCTTCTTCCGCATCGGCCACACACCGGGGCCGTTGCAGCCGGCGCCGGCCGCGCCGAGCCGCGAGTTCCCGTTCACCATCGACCTGCGCCGTTGAGCGCCGCCGCCCCGGGCGCCAGCACGTAACATCGCCGCGTGGCGAAGTCAGGATTCCGGTTCGACAGCAGCGCCGATCCGCAGCAGATCGCGCTGGAGCTCGCGGTGCCCCCGGGCGACGGGCACTACGACGAGCTGCGCACGCCCGACGGCGGACTGCGGCCGGCGTGGCAGCAGTTCTTCACGCATCTCGGCGCCAGCGGATTCGCCGATCTCGACCGTCGCGCGGCGATGCTGGCGCGGCAGATCCGCGACGACGGCATCACCTACAACGTCCACCGGCCCGACGGCAGCGCCGAGCGCCCGTGGTCGCTCGACCTGCTGCCGCTCGTCATGGGCGCCGACGAGTGGGCGCTGGTCGAGCAGGGCGTGGCGCAGCGCGCGCGGCTGCTCAACGCGGTGATGCGCGACGTCTACGGCCCGCAGCGGCTGCTGCGCGAGAGTTACCTGCCGCCGGCGCTGGTCTACGGGCACCCCGGTTACCTGCGGCCGCTGGCCGGCTTCACGCCCGCCGACGGCGTGTACCTGCACATCGTCGCCTTCGACCTGGCGCGCGGTCCCGACGGCGCCTGGTGGCTGATCGGCAACCGCACGCAGGCACCTTCGGGGCTCGGCTACGCGCTGCAGAACCGGATGATCGTCTCGCGCCTGTTCCAGGAGGCCTTCCGCGAGCTGCGCGTGCAGCGGCTCGGCGCCAGCTTCCGCCGCCTGCTCGACATGCTCTACCGCGGCAGCCCGGCCGAGGCGGGCGTCACGCCGCGCGTGGTTCTCCTTACCCCCGGCCCGTACAGCGAGACGTACTTCGAGCACGTCTACCTGGCGCGCTATCTGGGCATCCCGCTGGTCGAGGGCGGCGACCTGACGGTTCGCGAGAACCGGGTGTTCCTGAAGACGCTGCGCGGGCTGGAGCGGGTGCACGGCATCCTGCGGCGGCTGGACGACGACTTCTGCGATCCGCTCGAGCTGCGCAGCGACTCGGCGCTCGGCGTGCCGGGCCTGCTGCAGGCGATCCGTGCCGGCGAGGTGATGGTCGCCAACGGGCTGGGCTCGGGTTTCCTCGAGTCGCCGGCGATCGCCGGCTTCCTGCCGGCGATTGCGCAGCGGATGTTCGGCGAGAAGCTGTCGCTGCCGTCGCTCGCCTCCTGGTGGTGCGGCGAAGCGGCGGCGCTGGCGCAGGCGCTGCCGCAACTGGAGAAGATGGTCGTCAAGCCGACCTCGATGGCGCAGGCGAGGGAGCAGGGCTGGGACACCGAAGTCGCGGCGCGGCTGGACGAAGCGGGGCAGCGGCGGCTGGCCGCGCGCATCGGCGCGCGGCCGGACGAGCACACGCTGCAGGAGTACCTGCCGATGTCGGAGGTTGCGATCTGGCGCGACGGCGCGCTGCAGCCGCGCCCGGCGATGCTGCGTGTGTTCGCGGTGGCCGACGGCGACGGACAGTGGCAGGTGCTGCCCGGCGGGCTGACGCGCGTGGCCGGCGATGAACAGGTCGTGACGATGTCGCGCGGCGGCTCGAGCGTCGACACCTGGGTGCTGACGCGCGGCCCGGTCGAGACCTTCTCGATGCTGCCCGGCCCGCTGTCGGCGGCGACGCTGGAGTCGGCACGGCGGCCGGTGACCAGCCGCGCCGCGGAGAACCTGTTCTGGATGGGCCGCTATGCCGAGCGCGCCGAGTATGGCGTGCGGCTGGCGCGCTCGGCGCTCGCCCTGCTCGGCGAGGATGCCGATGTGCGGCTGCCGATGCTGGACTCGGTGGCGCGGCTGGCGACGCGGCAGGGGCTGGTGCCGGGCGGCGTGCCGCTGCCGTCGCAGCGACTGGCGGTGTTCGAGCGCACGC
>JBHJND010000113.1:0-1887 GCA_048497655.1 Caballeronia novacaledonica | reverse complement strand
CGGGTCGCCGCCGGTGCCCGGCTCGGTCAGCGCCTCGGTGGCGGGGTCGTTGTGCACGTCCCAGGCGCTCCAGTCGAGGGCCGTTTCCAGCGGCGCGACGGCGTAGCCGGGCCGGTAGCGGAACAGGCTGCGGTCGTCCATTCTCGGCGCGCGGACGATCTTGCCGGGGTTGAACAGCCCCTGCGGATCGAACAGGTCCTTGATTTCCTCGAAGGCCTGCGTCAGGCGCGAGCCGAACTGCCAGCGGACCCACTCGCTGCGCGAAAGCCCGTCTCCGTGCTCGCCCGAATAGGCGCCCTTGAACCTGCGCACCAGCTCGGCCGCCTCGGTGGCGATCTCGCGCATCAGCACCGCGCCGTCCAGCCGCATGTCGAGGATCGGCCGCACGTGCAGCGTGCCTACCGAGGCGTGCGCGTACCAGGTGCCGCGCGTGCCGTGCCTGGCGAAGACGTCGGTGAGCGCCGACGTGTATTCCGCCAGGTGCTCGAGCGGCACCGCGCAGTCCTCGATGAAGCTCACCGGCTTGCCGTCGCCGCGCAGGCTCATCATGATGTTCAGGCCGGCCTTGCGCACTTCCCACAGCGCCTTCTGCGACGGGTCGTCGGCCAGCGGCACCACCGCGTCCGGCAGGCCGAGCTCGCCGATCAGTTCCTCCAGCCGCGACAGCTGCGCCAGCAGCGGCGAGCGCTCGGCGCCGGCGAACTCGACCAGCAGGATCGCCGCCGGCTCGCCGAGCAGCGCCGACTCGATTACCGGCCGGAACGCCGGGTTGGCGCGCGCCAGGTCGATCATCGTCCGGTCGACCAGCTCGACCGCCGTCGGGCCGAGCCTGACGATGTGCTGCGCCGAGTCCATCGCCTTGTAGAAGGTCGGGAAGTTGACCACGCCGAGCACCCGGTGCGCCGGCAAGGGCGCCAGCTTCAGGCGCAGGCGGCGGTAGTAGGCGAGCGTGCCCTCGGCTCCGACCAGCAGCTGCGCCAGGTTGACCCGGCCGTCCTCGGTGTAGGGCCGCGGCGACTGCGGGTGGAAGACGTCGAGGTTGTAGCCGCCGACGCGGCGCATCACCTTCGGCCACGCGGCGTCGATCTCGGCGCGGTGCTGCTGCGCCAGCTGCCGCACGGCCTCGCCCAGTTCGCGCGCGCGGCCGCTCGCCTGCTCGAACAGGCCGAAACTCGCGCTCGCGCCGTCGGCCAGCCAGGCGTCGATGCCGGCGACGTTGTGCACCATGTTGCCGTAGGCGATCGATCGGCTGCCGCAGGAGTTGTTGCCGGCCATGCCGCCGAGGGTGGCCTGCGCCGAGGTCGACACGTCGACCGGATGCCACACGCCGTGCTTCTTCAGCTGCGCGTTGAGCGCATCGAGCACGATGCCCGGCTGCACCTCGACCTCGCCGCGCTCGAGATCGAGCCCGGTGACCTCGCGCAGGTGCTTGCTGTTGTCGATCACCAGCGCCGCGCCCACCGTCTGGCCGCACTGCGAGGTGCCGCCGCCGCGCGCCAGCACCGGCACCTTGTGCGCGGCGGCGATCTGCAGGGCCGCGGCGACGTCGTCCTCGGTCTTCGGCACCAGCACGCCGACCGGCTCGATCTGGTAGATCGAGGCGTCGGTGGCGTAGCGGCCGCGGCTGGCGGCGTCGAACAGCACCTCGCCCTGCGTGTGGCGGCGCAGCTCGGCGGCGAGCGCGGCGGCCTGCGCGCGTGCGTCGAGCGAGATCGGCGCGGCGCGTGGTCCTGCGGCGGATGGCTGGTCCATGCGATGGCCCCGTTACGCGGGCTGTGCGGCCGCCCGGCTGCCGCGTCCGGCGAGATGCGCCAGCACGACGTCGAGCTTGTGCTGCATGTGGCTGACGAGGATCCGGCGCAGCCGGGCGCCGTCGCGCGCGGCGAG
>JBHJND010000112.1:0-4111 GCA_048497655.1 Caballeronia novacaledonica | reverse complement strand
GCTCGGCACGTCGCCGGAAAGCACGCGCCGCTTCTTGCGCACCTTCGGATCGGGCACCGGCACCGCTTCGAGCAGCGCCTCCGTGTAGGGGTGCTGCGGGCAGGTGAAGATTGCTTTCTTCGGCGCGATCTCGACGATCTTGCCAAGGTACATCACCGCCACCCGGTGGCTGATGTGCTCGACCACCGCCAGGTCGTGCGCGACGAACAGGTACGACAGGTGCATCTCCTGCTGCAGGTCCATCAGCAGGTTGATCACCTGCGCCTGCACCGAGACGTCGAGCGCCGAGACCGGCTCGTCGCAGACGATCAGCTTCGGCCGCACCGACAGGGCGCGCGCGATGCCGAGCCGTTGCCGCTGTCCGCCCGAGAACTCGAACGGATACTTGACCATCTGGTCGGCGCGCAGGCCGACCCGCTCGAACAGCTGCGCCATTCGATCGCGCGCGGTGGCGGAGGACATGTCCTCGAAGTTGCGCAGCGGCTCGGCGACGATATCGGCGGCGCGGATGCGCGGATTGAGCGACGAGTACGGGTCCTGGAACACCGCCTGCAACTCGCGCCGCACCGGGCGCATCTCGGCGGCGCCCAGGCGGCTGATGTCGCGGCCGCGCCAGAGGATGCTGCCGCTGGTCGGGTCCTGCAGGCGCAGGATCAGCTTGCCGGTGGTCGACTTGCCGCAGCCCGACTCGCCGACCAGCCCGAGCGTCTCGCCGCCGGCGATGGCGAAGCTCACGCCGTCGACCGCGTGCACCTTGGCGCCGACGCCGCCGAACAGCCCCGGCCTGGTCGGGTAGTACTTGCGCAGGTCGCGCACCTCGAGCAGCACTTCGCCGTTCATGCGCCGGCCTCCGCGGTCGCATTGCGCTGCGCCGGCGCCACCGGATACCAGCAGGCCGCCGTGTGGCCGGGGGCGAACTGCTCCAGCGGCGGCGCCTCGCGCAGGCAGCGCTCGCCGGCATTGGGGCAGCGCGGCGCGAACAGGCAGCCCGGCGCGGGGTCCTTCAGCGACGGCACCATGCCGGGGATCTCGACCAGCCGCTTGCCGGTCTCGTTGACCGAGTCGCCCAGGTGCGGCATCGAGCCGAGCAGCCCGCGCGTGTAGGGATGGCGCGGGGCGGCGAACAGCTCCTCGATCGGCGCCTCCTCGACCTTGCGGCCGGCATACATCACCACCACCCGCTGCGCCATCTCCGCCACCACGCCGAGGTCGTGCGTGATCAGGATGATCGCCGCGCCGGTCTCGCGGTGCAGCTCGCGCATCAGCTGCAGGATCTGCGCCTGGATGGTGACGTCCAGCGCGGTGGTCGGCTCGTCGGCAATGAGCAGCCGCGGCCCGCAGGCGAGCGCCATGGCGATCATCACCCGCTGCCGCATGCCGCCGGACAGCTCGTGCGGATACTGGGTTATGCGCCGCTCCGCCTCCGGGATGTGCACCTTGCGCAGCATCTCGACGGCGCGCGTCATCGCGTCCTTGCGCGACATGCCCCGGTGCAGCACCAGCGCCTCGGCGATCTGCCGGCCAACGGTCAGCACCGGATTGAGGGAGGTCATCGGCTCCTGGAAGATCATCGAGATCGCGTTGCCGCGCACCTTGCGCATCTCCGGCTCGGTGAGCTCCAGCAGGTTGCGGCCGTCGAACTCGATGCGGCCCTCGGCAATGCGCGCCGGCGGCATCGGCAGCAGGCGCAGGATCGACATCGAGGTGACGCTCTTGCCGCAGCCGGACTCGCCGACGATCGCCAGCGTCTCGCCCGGCATCACCTCGAACGAAACGCCGTCGACCGCCCGCACCACGCCGTCGCGGGTGTGGAAGTGCGTCTTCAGGTTCTCGACGCGCAGCAGCGGCTTGCCGTTGCTCATCGCGCCCCCTTCGCCCTTCGGGCAGTCCCCCCGAGGGGGAGCGAGCGCCTTCGGATCGGCCGTGCGGCGCTCATCTACATGCGCCTCGCCAGGCGCGGGTCCAGCGCGTCCCGCAACCCGTCGCCGAGCAGGTTGACCGACAGCACGGTTGCCGACAGGAAGATGCCGGGGAACAGCAGGATGGTCGGCGCGACCTGGATCAGGCTCCTCGCCTCGGCCATGATGTTGCCCCAGCTCGGGATGTTGGGCGGCGTGCCGGCGCCGATGAAGGACAGGATGGCCTCGGTGATCATCGCCGAGGCGCAGATGTAGGTTGCCTGCACCAGCAGCGGCGCCAGGGTGTTGGGCAGGATGTGCCGCGCCAGGATCGCCGGCAGCCGCGTTCCGGAGGCGATCGCCGCCTCGACGTACGGCTGCTCGCGCAGGGTCAGCACCAGCGAGCGGACCAGCCGCACCACGCGCGGCACCTCGGTGATGGCGATGGCGAGGATCACGTTCTCCAGGCTGGCGCGGGTCAGCGAGATCAGCGCGATGGCGAGCAGCACCGACGGGATGGACATCAGGCCGTCCATCACGCGCATCATCACCGCGTCGAGCCAGCGCAGGTAGCCGGTGACCAGCCCGATCGCGAGCCCGACCGAGGTCGCCAGCAGCGCCACCGCCAGGCCGACGGCAAGCGACACGCGGGTGCCGTAGATCACGCGGCTGTAGACGTCGCGGCCGAGCATGTCGGTGCCGAACCAGTGCTCGGCGCCGACCGGCCGCAGGCGGCGGATCGGCGAAAGCGCCTGCGGGTCGACCGTGCCGAGAAACGCCGCGAAGACCGCCACCAGCACCATCAGCAGCAGCACGACGGCGCCGGCGATGGCAGTCGGATGCCGGCGCAGCGCGTCCTTGAAGCGCTGCACGGTCGGCGAGACCGACTTCGGCACGGCGATGGCGGCGACCGCCGACATCTCAGTAGCGGATCCGCGGGTCGAACAGCGAGTAGCTGAGGTCGACCAGCAGGTTGACCAGCACGTAGACCGCCGAGAACAGCAGCGTCACGCCCTGGATGATCGGGTAGTCGCGGCGCAGGATCGCGTCGACCGTCAGCCGGCCCAGCCCGGGGATGGCGAACACCGTCTCGGTGACCACCACGCCGCCGATCAGCAGCGCCACACCGATGCCGATGATGGTGACTATCGGCACCGCGGCGTTCTTCAGCGCGTGCCGGATCAGGACCGTGCCCGGCGCCAGGCCCTTGGCGTTGGCGGTGCGCACGTAGTCCTGCGCCAGCACGTCGAGCATGGTGGCGCGCGTGATGCGGGCGATCAGCGCCATGTAGACGATGCCCAGCGCCACGCTGGGCAGGATCATGTGGCGGATGAACGGCACGAAGCCCTCGCTCAGGCTCTGGTAGCCCTGCACCGGCAGCCAGTCGAGCCAGACGGCGAACAGGAAGATCAACCCGTAAGCGATCACGAACACCGGCACCGAAAAGCCGAGCACGGACAGCGCCATCACGAAGCGGTCGATCCAGCCGCCGGCCCGTGCCGCGGCAAGCACGCCCAACGGCACCGCCAGCCCCACGGCGACGATCAGCGTGCAGACGGTGAGCGCCAGCGTCGGCTCGACCCGCTGGCCGATCAGCGTGGCCACCGGCAGCTTGGTGAAGATCGACGTGCCGAGGTCGCCGCGCGCCAGATCCGCCAGCCAGCCGCCGAAACGCACCAGGTACGGCTGGTCCAGACCGAGTTCGGCGCGGATGCGGGCGATGTCCTGCTCGGTGGCGATGTCGCCGGCGATCACCGCCGCCGGATCACCCGGGCTGATGTACAGCAGCGAGAAGACGAACAGCGCCACCACCCCCATTACCGGGATGGTGGCGAGCAGTCGCTTCAGGGTGTAGCGGAGCATCCGAGACAAAGCCTGCGCCGGCGCGCTTCATTCGCGCCGCGGCGCCAAGAAGATGCCGGAAAGCGTAGCGAGCGGCCCGAGGTTGCGCCGAGCAGCGGAGCCGTACTTGTGTACGGCGAGCAGCGCAGGCGCAAGATCGGGGCGCGCAGTAGCTCTACGGCGTCTTCTTACTTCTTCTCCACGTTCCAGAGGAACGTCACCGGTGAAATGATCACGCCCGACACGTTGCTGCGGAAGGCGGTCGGGATGATGAACTGCGCGGTCGGGATGTAGGGCACGGTCTCGAAAGCCCGCTTCTGCATCTCCTCGGCGATCTTCTTCTGCTCGGCCACCGTCGGCGCGTTGAACCA
>JBHJND010000111.1:0-1801 GCA_048497655.1 Caballeronia novacaledonica | reverse complement strand
CCCTGCCACGGCAATGCGCCGCAGCTCACCGAGGCGGTCAGGCGCGGCGTGCTGCTGGCAGGCGGTCTGCCGGTCGAGTTTCCGACGATCTCGATTCACGAGAGCTTCGCGCAGCCGACCAGCATGTTCCTGCGCAACCTGATGTCGATCGACACCGAGGAGATGATCCGCGCGCAGCCGATGGACGCGGTGGTGCTGCTCGGCGGCTGCGACAAGACGGTGCCGGCGCAGCTGATGGGCGCGGCGAGCGCCGGCGTGCCGGCGATCCAGCTGGCGACCGGCCCGATGCTGACCGGCGCGCACCGCGGCGAGCGGGTCGGCGCCTGCACCGACTGCCGCCGCTTCTGGGCCCGCTTTCGCGCCGGGGAGATCGACGCGCAGGAGATCGCCGCCGTCAACGAGCGGCTGGTGCCGAGCGTCGGCACCTGCTCGGTGATGGGTACGGCGAGCACCATGGCCTGCCTCGCCGAGGCGCTCGGCATCATGCTCCCCGGCGGCGCCACGGCGCCGGCGGTGACCGCCGACCGCATCCGCATCGCCGAGCGCAGCGGCGCGCAGGCGGTGGCGATGATCGCCGCGGGGCTCACGCCGGCGCGGATCCTGACGCCGGCCGCGTTCGAGAACGCGCTGCGCGTGCTGCTGGCCATCGGCGGCTCGACCAACGGCATCGTCCACCTCGCCGCGATCGCCGGCCGGCTCGGCATCGCCATCGATCTCGACGGCGTCGACCGCCTCGGCCGAGAGACGCCGGTGCTGGTCGACCTGAAGCCCTCCGGCGCGCACTACATGGAGGACTTCCACCGCGCCGGCGGCATGGCGGCGGTGCTGCGCGAACTGAAGCCGCTGCTGCACCTCGATGCGCTGACGGTGACCGGCCGCACGCTCGGCGAGGAGATAGAGGCGGCCGCGCCGGGTTTCGCGCAGGACGTCGTGCGGCCGCTGGCGGAGCCGCTCTACCCCGAGGGCGGGCTGGCGGTGCTGCGCGGAAGCCTCGCCCCGGCCGGCGCCATCATCAAGCAGTCGGCGGCCTCGGCGGCGCTGATGGAGTCCGAAGGGCGCGCGGTGGTGTTCGACGGCCTCGAGGACCTCGCCGCGCGCATCGACGATCCGGCGCTCGATGTCGCGCCCGACGACGTGCTGGTGCTGCGGAACATCGGCCCGACGGGCGCGCCCGGCATGCCCGAGGCGGGCCTGATCCCGATCCCGAGGAAGCTGGCGCGCCAGGGCGTGAAGGACATGCTGCGCATCTCCGACGGCCGGATGAGCGGCACCGCCGCCGGCACGATCGTGCTGCACGTGACGCCGGAGGCCGCGCTCGGCGGCCCGCTGGCGCTGGTGCGCAGCGGCGACCGCATCGCCCTGAGCGTCGCACGGCGCTCGCTGCAACTGCTGGTCGACGAGCGGGAACTGACGCGGCGGCGGCACGCACTGCCGCCTGCCGCTGCCGAGCGCGAGGAAGACCGGCGCGGCTACCGCAGCTTGTTCCTGCGCTCGGTGATGCCGGCTGAGGCCGGCTGCGACTTCGACTTCCTGCGCGCGACGAAGGTCGTGGCGACCGTGCCGGAGCCGGCGGTCAGGCCCGCTCGATGACCCGTCGCAGTTCGTCCGGCGCCGCCTCGCCGAACGGGTCGATGCGCACCGCGTCGCGCATCGAGCGCAGCCAGGTGATCTGCCGCTTGGCGAGCCGGCGCGTGGCGGCGATGGCCTCGGCGCGGAACTGCTCGAGCGTGGTCTTGCCGCGCAGGTGGCGCAGCGCCTGCCGGTAGCCGACGCTGCGCAGCGACGGCAGGTCGGGATCAAG
>JBHJND010000110.1:0-6744 GCA_048497655.1 Caballeronia novacaledonica | reverse complement strand
GACCACCTGTCGCGCAAACTCGGCGTGAAGGTCGGCGAGACCACGGCCGACGGCCGCTTCACGCTGTCGGTGGTCGAGTGCCTGGGCTCCTGCGGCACCGCACCGGTGGTGATGGTCAACGACACCTACCACGAGAACATGGACGCCGCGAAGATCGACGCGCTGCTGGGGGAATTGAAATGACCGGCCGCAAGCTGATCATGGACTTCCCGGTCACGGCGACCTCGCACCTGCTGCCCGACTACCAGGCGCGCGGCGGCTACCAGACGCTGCGCCGGGTGCTGACGACGCTGAAGCCCGAGGACGTCACCAAGGAGGTCACCGCTTCCGGCATGCTCGGCCACGGCGGCGCCGCCTTCCCGGTCGGACGCAAGTGGGCGGTCATCAAGCTCGACGACGGCCAGCCGCACTACCTGTGCGCCAATGCCGACGAGGGCGAGCCCGGCACCTTCAAGGACCGCTGGATCCTCGAGCACTCGCCGCACCTGCTGCTCGAGTCGATGCTGATCACCTGCTACGCGCTGCAGGTGCGCAACTGCTTCGTCTACATCCGCGGCGAGTTCGACCAGCCCTACCGCCGGCTGCAGGCCGCGGTCGAGGAAGCCTACGCCGCCGGCTACTTCGGCGAGAACGTCCTCGGCACCGGCTTCGCCTGCGACATCGTCGTGTACCGCGGCGCCGGCTCGTACGTCTGCGGCGAGGCGTCCGCCCTGATCACCTCGATCGAGGGCAAGAAGGGCTATCCGCGCAACCGGCCGCCGCGGCTGACGGTGCGCGGGCTGTACCAGCGGCCGACGGTGATCAACAACGTCGAGACGCTGTCGAACGTCGCCATCATCCTGCGCATGGGGGCCGAGGAGTTCCGCAAGGTCGGCCTGCCGAAGAGCCCGGGCACGCAGCTGGTGTCTATCTCCGGCCACGTCAACCGGCCGGGTGTCTACGAGGTCGAGTACGGCTACCCGCTCGACAAGTTCATTTACGAGGACTGCGGCGGCGTGCTGGGCGGCAAGGGCCTCAAATGCATCATCCCCGGCGGCATCTCGACCAAGGTGATGACGGCCAAGGACATCGAGGGCGTCGCCTACGACCACAAGGCGATGGAGGCGGCCGGCTCGCAGGTCGGCTCCGGCGGCATGGTGGTGATCGCCGAAGGCACCTGCATGGTGCGCCTGCTGCACGTGATGCTGCGCTTCTACCACCACGAGTCGTGCGGCCAGTGCACGCCGTGCCGCGAAGGCATGGGCTGGATGCACCGGATCATCGAACGGATCGTCAAGGGCGACGGCCGGCCGGGCGACATCGACGCGCTGGTGCGCATCTCCAACGCCAACGACGGCACCACCATCTGCGGCATGGGAGATGCGGCCGGCTTCGCCACCGTCGGCATCATCGCCAAGTACCGCGACGAGTTCGAGTACTACATCGCCAACAAGCGGTCGAAGTGCGAGGGCCGGCTGGAAGTCGCCGAGGTGGCCGATGCCTGATTTCTTCATCAACGGCCAGCCGGTCCACGCCGAGAAGGGCCAGACGGTGATGCAGGCGGCGCTGGCCGCCGGCTTCTACATTCCCTACTTCTGCTGGCACCCGCACCTGTCGGTGGCCGGCAACTGCCGCGTCTGCGTGGTCGAGGTCGAGGGCGACAACGGCGGCGAGAACTGGGCCGAGATCGCCTGCAACATGCCGGTGTCCGAGGGCATGCGCGTGCTGACCGACTCGGAACGCGTGCGCGAGCTGCGCAAGCAGACCCTGCAGTTCATCCTGCTGAACCACCCGGTCGACTGCGGCATCTGCGACAAGGCCGGCGAGTGCATGCTGCAGGACCACCACTACGCCTACAACGGCGAGCCGTCGATCTCGACGGTGCCGAAGGTCAGGGCGACCAAGTACCACCAGCTGTCCGACCGCATCGTGCTCGACAACGAGCGCTGCATCGTCTGCTCGAGGTGCGTGCGCTTCACCCGCGAGATCTCGGGCTCGCACGGGCTGGCGATCCAGAACCGCGGCGACCACTCGCTGGTGCGCGCCGCCGAGGACGGCCGCTTCAACGCCGACCCGTACTCGGACAACGTGGTCGACATCTGCCCGGTCGGCGCCCTGCTCGGCAAGCAGTTCCTGCACAAGGCGCGCGTCTGGTACCTGCAGGCCACGCCGTCGGTGTGCCCGGGCTGCGCGCGCGGCTGCACGGTCAACGTCTGGCACCGCAAGCGCGAGTGGAAGCTGAACCACCTCGACCCGAAGCAGAACACCGAGATCGCCCGCGTCACGCCGCTGGAGAACCCGGCGGTGAACGGGCCGTGGATCTGCAACAAGGGCCGCGACCTGGCACAGGTCTTCGGGCGGGCCCGCGCCGAGCAGCCGCTGCTCAAGGGCAAGCCGGCGACGCTGCTGCAGGCGGTCGGCGCCGCGCGCGGACTGATCGCCGAGGCGGCCAGGCCGGTGGCGCTGGTGTCGAGCTGGGGCTCGAACGAGGAGCTGGCGGCGTTCAAGCGCGCCCTGGGCGAGCGCTTCGCCTGCTTCGTCAAGGCCGATCATCGGCCGGCGCCCGGCGAGGTGGTGCAGGACGAGCTGCTGATCCGCGCCGACAAGAACCCGAACACGGCCACCGCGCGCGAGCTCTTCGGTGCCGCCCCGCTCTCGTTCCCCGACGGCACCGACCTGGTGCTGGTGTGGGGCGAGGGCTTCGACTTCGCCGGCCTGCCGCGCGGCGCAAGGGTGATCTTCCTCGGCAGCTACCTGGCGCCGGAGAACGGCCACGCCGACGTCTTCGTGCCGCTCAGCATCCAGACCGAGCGCGCCGGCCACTACACCAACTTCGCCGGTGTCACGAGCAGCTTCGAGCGCTGCTTCGCCAAGCCGCCGAACGTCGCCCACGCCGAGGAGTTCTTCGCGCAGCTGGCCGTGACTGCGGGGGCAAGATGATTCAGGACCTGGTCGTCTACTTGGTGTTCATCACCTACGCCATCTCGGTGCTGATGGGCTTCGGCACCATCCTCACCTGGGTCGAGCGCAAGCAGTCGGCGGTGATGTCCGACCGCATCGGCGCCAACCGCGCCTACATCCGCCTGCCGTTCACCCAGATCAAGCTGGTCTGGTGGGGGCTGTTCCACGGCATGGCCGACGGCCTGAAGCTGCTGCTGAAGGAGGACTTCAAGCCGAAGACCTACGACTGGTACGCCTACATGGTGGCGCCGTGGGTGGTGTTCACGCCGGCGCTGCTGGTGTTCGCGGTGGTGCCGTTCGGCGGCGTGCTGATCCCGGGGCAGCTCTTCCCGGGGCTGGCCGGCTGGTTCGGCGACCGCGCCTACCCGATGCAGATCGCCAACCTCGACGCCGGCCTGCTGATCGTGTTCGCCTTCGGCGGCATGACGATCATCGGCGCGATGCTGGCCGGCTGGTCCTCCGCCAACAAGTACTCGCTGCTCGGCGCGCTGCGCGCCGGCAGCCAGATGATCTCCTACGAGCTGATCATGGCCATGACGCTGCTCGGCCTGATCTTCATCTACGGCACCATCGACCTCGACGAGATCGTCCGCTACCAGTCGGGCGTGGTGCTCGGCTTCCTGCCGGCGTGGGGGGTGGTGCTGCAGCCGTTCGCCGCCACCCTGTTCCTGACCGCGGCGATCGCCGAGAACAAGCGCATCCCGTTCGACCTGCCGGAGGCCGAGTCGGAGCTCATCGCCGGCTACTTCACCGAGTACAGCGGCATGAAGATGGGCCTGTTCATGTTCGCCGAGTTCATCGAGATCGCGATCATCGCCGCGCTGTTCACCACGCTGTTCCTCGGCGGCTACAACCTGCCGTTCATGTCGGACGCCGGCTTCGTCGTCCCCGGCGGCTACCAGGTGGAGCTGAGCCACGGCGCGGTGGTGGTCATTCAGCTGGTGACGTTCCTCGCCAAGGTGTTCGTGATGTGCAGCTTCCAGATCCTGATCCGCTGGACGCTGCCGCGCTTCCGCTGGGACCAGGTGCTGCGCTTCGCGTGGAAGTTCATGTTCCCGCTGGCGCTGGCCAACCTGATCGTCACCGTCGTGTTCGTCTGGGCGCTGGGGTGAGGGCGACGATATGAGCAGCCGCAAGCCCTACGTGCGCAAGCAGTACTGGAACGAGCCCACCATGGGCTGGTACGAGCGCGCCTACCTGCCCGAGATCCTGCGCGGGCTGGCCATCACCAGCACGGTGTTCCTGCGCAACATGTTCAAGTGGATGACCGGCCGCAAGGGCGCGCTGACCACCTACTACCCCGAGGAGACGCGCTGGGACTACGCCGCCGGCAACCGCGGCAAGCACGTGCTGACGCGGCGTGCCGACGGCAGCCCGCAGTGCATCGCCTGCAACATGTGCGCCACCGTCTGCCCGGCCAAGGTGATCGAGATCGACGCCGGCTTCGACCCGGCGGACGCCGCCCACCCGAAGTTCCCGACCCGCTTCGAGATCGACTACTCGCGCTGCATCTTCTGCGGGCTGTGCGTCGAGGCCTGCCCCGAGGACGCCATCCGCATGCTCAAGGAAGTGCCGAACCTGCCGAGCTACGACCGCCGCCAGATGTGGATCGCGCGCCAGGAACTGCTCGACTGGCAGCCGCGCGACGACGTCGCCAAGCCCTACCCGGCGCCGCCGGCCGCCCCTGCGGGGAGGAGCCAGCCATGATCAACTCGATGCTCGGCGGGCTGGACACCGCCCTGATGCTGCTGTTCGCGGCCGGCGCTCTGATCGGCGCCCTGCTGATGATCGTGCTGCGCCAGCCGATGCGGGTGGCCACCGCGCTGATCTCGACCATGGTGTTCCTGGGCGGCATCTACGGCCTGCTCGGCGTGCACTTCATCGCCGCCTTCCAGGTGCTGATCTACGTCGGCGCGGTGATGGTGTTCATGGTCTACGTGATCATGATGCTCGACCCGCGCGACCCGGCGATCCAGAGCCGCTTCTCCAAGCTGCTGGTGCCCGGCGTGATCGGCTTCGTCTGCCTGGTCTTCGTGCTGGTCGGCGCCACCTGGAAAGGCGCCCCGGCGGTGCCTGCCGGCACGCGCGAGGCATTCGGCCTGCAGCAGTTCGCGGTGGCCTTCCTGCGCGAGTACTGGCTGCACTTCGAGCTGACCTCGGTGCTGCTGGTGGCGGCGATCGTCGCCGCGGTGGCCGTGGTCAAGCTGCACCGGAGGGGCTGATGGACAAGGTTCAGCTGCTGCTGTCGCTGTCGATCGCGCTGTTCGCCATCGGCCTGCTCGGCGTGATCGTCCGCCGCAACCTGCTGGTGATGCTGATGTGCATGGAGCTGATGCTCAACGGTATCAACCTGAGCCTGGTCACCTTCGCCCACCAGATGGGCGAGGCGGTCGGCGCGGTGCTGGTGTTCCTGATCTTCGTCGTCGCCACCGCCGAGATCGCGGTGGCGATACCGATCGTGCTGCTGCTGGTCCAGCGCAAGCATTCGCTCGACCTCGGCGTCTACACCGACCTGAAGGGCTGACGGCGATGGGTGCGCTCACTTGGATCGTCGTCCTGCCGCTGATCGGCTTCCTCATCAACGGCCTGGCCGGCAACGCGCTCGGCAAGCGCTTCGTCTCGGTGGTCGGCTGCGGGCTGCCGATCCTGTCGTTCCTGATCGCCGTGGCCTGCGTCGCGTCGCTGCTGGCCGGCGGCAGCAAGCCGCTGATCGACACCGCCTTCACCTGGGCGGTGATCGGCGACAAATCTTTCGAGATCGCCTTCTACCTCGACCGCCTGTCGGCCGTGATGGTGCTGATCGTCACCGGCGTGGGCTCGCTGATCCACATCTACTCGACCGGCTACATGCACGACGACGAGAGCTACGCGCGCTTCTTCGCGTACCTCAACCTGTTCCTGTTCTTCATGCTGCTGCTGGTGCTCGGCCGCTCGATGCTGGTGCTGTTCGTCGGCTGGGAGGGCGTCGGCCTGGCCTCCTACCTGCTGATCGGCTTCTGGTTCGAGGACCCGGAGAAGGCGGCGGCCGGCAAGAAGGCCTTCATCACCAACCGCATCGGCGACGCCGGCTTCCTGCTCGGCATGTTCCTGGTGTTCTTCGCGGTCGGCACGCTCGACATGGACCGCGTCAACGCCGCCTTCGCCGCCGGCGTGCCGGCCGGCGTCTCGGCCAGCGTGATCGGCGTGCTGCTGTTCATCGGCGCCAGCGGCAAGTCGGCGCAGCTGCCGCTGCACGTCTGGCTGCCCGACGCGATGGCCGGCCCGACCCCGGTCTCGGCGCTGATCCACGCGGCGACGATGGTGACCGCCGGCGTGTACCTGGTGGCGCGGATGTCGGGCATCTTCGTGCATGCCGAGTTCGCCTCGAACCTGGTGGCGACCATCGGCGTGCTCACCGCCTTCTTCGCGGCGACGATCGCGGTGGTGCAGACCGACATCAAGCGCGTGCTCGCCTATTCGACCATCTCGCAACTCGGCTTCATGTTCGTCGCCGCCGGCGTCGGCGCCTACGGCGTGGCGGTGTTCCATCTCTACACCCACGCCTTCTTCAAGGCCTGCCTGTTCCTCGGCGCCGGCAGCGTGATCCACGCGATGAGCGGCGAGCAGGACATCCGCAAGATGGGCGGCCTGGCGAAGAAGATCCCGATCACCTTCGCCACCTTCGCCATCTCCACCGCAGCGATCGCCGGCCTGCCGCCGCTGTCGGGCTTCTTCTCGAAGGACGAGATCCTGTGGTTCGCCTACGGCAGCAGCTTCGGCGGCGCGCCGTGGCTGCTGCTGCTGGCTTCGGCCACTGCGCTGATG
>JBHJND010000109.1:0-3033 GCA_048497655.1 Caballeronia novacaledonica | reverse complement strand
TATAGACGAAGCTCGTGCCCTCGATCGGCGCCTGCTTGATGCCATCCACCATTTCCGGTGCCTTGATGCCCGCGGCCTCGAGGATGGTCGGCACCACGTCGATCACGTGCACGAACTGCTCGCGCAGCCCGCCCCTGTCCTTGATGCGCGCCGGCCACGACACCACCATGTTCTGGTTGATGCCGCCCAACGCCGAGGCGTTCTGCTTGAACCAGGCAAACGGCGTGTCGAAGGCCCACGACCAGCCGGCGGACATGTGGTTGTAGGTCGCCTCGGTGCCCCAGGCGTCGTAGAACTTCAGCTGCACCTCGGCCGGCAGCTTGTTCAGGCCGTTGAAGAACGCCACCTCGTTCGGCGTGCCCAGCGGCCCGCCCTCGGCACTGGTGCCGTTGTCGCCGTTGATGTAGATGACGAGCGTGTTGTCGAGCTTGCCCAGGTCCTCGAAGTGCTTGATGACCCGGCCGATCTCGTGGTCGCTGTAGGCGGCGTAGGCGGCGAAGACCTCGACCTGCCGGATGAACAGCTTCTTCTCGTCTGCGCTGAGCTGGTCCCACGGCTTGAGCATCTCCTTCGGCCACGGGGCGAGCCGGGTGTCCTTCGGGATGACGCCCAGCCGCTTCTGGTTCTCGAAGATGCGCTCGCGCAGCTTCTCGTAGCCGTCGTCGAAGAGTTTCATCGCGCGGATCCTGTCGACCCACTCCTTGGTCGGGTGGTGCGGCGCGTGCGTCGCCCCCGGCGCGTACTTGATGAAGATCGGCTTGCGCGGGTCGGTCTGGTGCATCCGCGTCATGTAGTCGATGGCGTCGTCGGCCATCGCGGTGACCAGGTTCCAGGTGCCCGGCGCCTTGCCCTCGAACGGATAGATCGGCGTCGTGTTGCGGAACAGGTTCGGCTGCCACTGGTTGGCGTCGCCGCCGACGAAGCCGTAGAAGTACTCGAAGCCCATGCCGATCGGCCACTGGTCGAACGGGCCGACCTGGCTGGCGGCGAAGGACGGCGTGTTGTGGTTCTTGCCGAACCACGAGGTGGCGTAGCCGTTGTCCTTGAGGATGCGGCCGATGGTCGCCTTGTCCTTCTCGATGATGCTGTTGTAGCCGGGGAAGCCGGTCGACTGCTCGGAGATCACGCCGAAGCCGGCCGAGTGGTGGTTGCGCCCGGTGATCAGCGCGGCGCGCGTCGGCGAGCAAAGCGCGGTCGAGAAGACGCGGTTGTAACGAAGCCCCTCGTTGGCGAGCTTGTCCATCGCCGGCGTCGGGATCACGCCGCCGAAGGTGCTCGGCACGCCGAAGCCGGCGTCGTCGGTGATGATCAGCAGCACGTTCGGCGCGCCCTTCGGCGGCACCACGCGGGGCGCCCACCAGGGCGTCGATTCGAGGGCGCCCTGCTTGATCACGCCGCCGAACTTCGGGTCCGGCGGCGGCAGCTGTCGTCCGTCGATGGCGATGGTCGCGCTCGGCGAGCCGGCCACTCCGGTGATCGTGCCGCCGGGGCTGCTCTGCTCGACCGTCGTGCACGAGGCGGTCATCGCCAGCGTCACTGCGCCGGCCAGCGTTGCCAGGGTTCGCTTGTGCGTCATCAACGACTCCGTCAGGTGGCTTTCGTGGCCGCTGCCGCCGGCGTGAGCCGGGCGAGCCGCAGCGGCAGCGAATCTAGTCGTTCGACGGTGGGTCCGATCTACCGATTGCGACAAAGCGGCCGAACGCATCACTTCGGTGCGGCCAAAGAAGGTATCTTCGGCCGCGGTCAACGCAACGCAACGCAACCCGAGGAGATCGACATGAAAGGCAGCTTGGTCACCGCGGCACTGGCCGCCTTGCTCGCCTCGCCACTTGCGTCGGCGCAGGTCCTGTCGTGGGACCCGCTGAAGGACATCCGGCAGGCGCTGCCGGGCGGCGTTCCGCACGAAGGCAGCGTCATCGAGGCGCGGCACCAGGTGCGCGAGATGGCCAACGACGCGCTGGCTTCGCTGTACGAGATCCAGCCGAACCTGCGCTGGGCGGTCGAGCGGGCGACCGGCTACGCGGTGTTCAGCACGTTCGGCATCAAGCTGTTCTTCGCCGGCGGCACCACCGGCAAGGGAGTCGTGGTAAACAACCACACGGGCCGGCAGACTTTCATGAAGATGGTGCAGTTGCAGGGCGGGCTGGGCTTCGGCATCAACAAGAACCGGCTGATCTTCGTCTTCACCAGCAACCAGGCGCTGCGCAGCTTCATCGACCAGGGCTGGGAGTTCGGTGCCCAAGCCAACGTCTCCGCCATGGCCGGCGGGCAGGGCGGCATGTTCAGCGGCGCCGCATCGGTCGCGCCCGACGTGTACCTGTTCCAGCTGACCGACACGGGCCTGTCGGCGACACTGACGGTCGCCGGCACCAAGTACTTCAAGGACACCGACCTGAACTGAGGCGCGGCGGTCGCCGGCCAGCGGTCACGGCTCGAACGGGAAGACCTTCTTCCAGTCGTTCTTCATGCTGGCGACGGTCCAGCCGCGCCGCGGCGCCTGGTCGAGGCCGCGCTCCAGCCGGCCGATGGGCGAGCCGCGGTCGTAGGCGTATTCGCGCGTCGCGTCGTCGTGGTGCACGATCAGTCCCAGCCGCGGTCCCGGCGCCGAGGTCACCCACTCCAGCATCTCGAAGTCGCCGTCGGAGTTGCCGAAGGCGGCGATCGGCCGCCGGCCGATGAACTTGTGGATGCCGACCGGCTTGCCCGGGCCGTCGTCGATGAAGTCCACCTCCGGTAGCCGCACGATCACCGGCCGGCCGTTGCGCACCTCGTACTTCGTGCGGATGGTGGAGCCGACCACCTGCTCCGGCGGCACGCCGTAGCGCTGCTCGGCGAAGGTGCGCATGAACTCGACGCCGCCGCCGGAGACGATGTAGGTCTTGAAGCCGTTGCCGCGCAGGTAGGCGAGCAGCTCCAGCATCGGCTGGTAGACGAGTTCGGTGTAGCCGCGCCCGAAGCGCGGGTGGCGGGCGGTGGCCAGCCAGTCGGTGACGATCGGCGCGAACTCGTCGGACGTCATGCCGGCGTGGGTGG
>JBHJND010000108.1:0-1984 GCA_048497655.1 Caballeronia novacaledonica | reverse complement strand
AGCGCGCGCGCGCTGCCCACGTCGAGGTCAGCGGCGGCGCGGCCGCCGAAGGCGTCGAACTTCACCTGCTGTGCCGGGCCGTCGGCCGGGTCGACGTCGATCACCACCGAGATCAGCGCGCGGCGCTCGCCGCGATGGATCTCCTTCACGGTTCCGGCGGCCGGCGACGTGAAGGCCACGCCGGGAATGCGCTTGTCCTCGTAGAGCTTCTGCCCGCGCAGGACGCGGTCGCCGGTCTGCACGGCGAGGCCCGGCTTGATGCCGGGCAGGTCGGCCGCCAGCAGTGCCACGCGCGGGCTCGGCGCCGCCTCGCTGATCTGCAGGGCTGGCGCCCCGGCCAGCGGCAGGTCCAGCCCCTTGCGGTTGCTGTGCACGGCCATGATGCTGATCTTCGCGCGGCCCCGGCTATCCCGACGCGCCGCTCGGCGCGGCGGCTCTGTAACGGTCACTGAAACGGTGCAACCGTATGCGCAACGGCGTCGCCGGACTTTGAGCGTGGTCAACGACCCGCGGGCGAGCGCGGCGATACACCCTCGCCCTTGCGGGCCATTGGCGGCCCGCCGCCGCGCGCGCCGGGCGTCGGCGACTACGCGAAGGGCACGTACTGCGGCGAGTACATCTGCGAGTGCACGTAGGCCAGCATGTCGTCCGGCTTCTCGATCCCGGCCAGCCCGGCCGACAGCGCCTCCTCGATCACCGCCGCGGCGATGAACGCCGAGACGTCGCGCACGCGGGCCAGCGGCGGATACAGGCTGCCCTGCGCGAGATCGGCGTCGCCGACCTGCGCCGCCAGCGTGCGCGCCGCGGCCATGAACATGCGGTCGGTGACGCGGGTCAGCCCACCGGCGATGGCGCCCAGGCCGACGCCGGGGAATATGTACGAGTTGTTGCCCTGCCGCGGCACGAAGTGCTGCCCGTTCAGGGTCACCGGATCGAACGGGCTGCCGGAGGCGAACAGCGCCCGGCCGCCCGACCAGGCGTAGGCCTGCTCGGCGGTGCACTCGGAGCGCGAGGTCGGGTTCGACAGCGCGAAGACGATCGGCCGCTCGTTGATCTGCGCCATCGTCTCGACCACCTCGCGGGTGAAGGTGTTCGGCGTGGCCGACACGCCAATGATCGCCGTCGGCTTCAGCGCCCGGACCGCGTCGATGAAGGTCGCCGCCGGCGGGTGCTCGTGCGCGTACGGCTTCTTGTGCACCGCCAGGTCGCCGCGCGAGGCGACGACCAGGCCCTTCGAGTCGACCAGCCAGCAGCGCCTGCGCGCGTCCTGCGGGGCGACGCCCTCGTCGACCATCGCCTCGACCAGCAGGTCGGAGATGCCGGTGGCCGCCTCGCCGGCGCCGAGGCACACGAAGGTCTGCTGCGCCAGCGGCTTGCCGGTGATGCGCAGCGCCGAGAAGATGCCGGCCACCGTCACCGAGGCGGTGCCCTGGATGTCGTCGTTGAAGCTGCAGATGCGGTCGCGGTACTTCTGCAGCAGGGTGAAGGCGTGGTGGTTGGCGAAGTCCTCGAACTGCACCACGATGCCCGGGAACACCTGCTGGGTGGCGTCGATGAACTCCTCGATGAACTCGTCGTAGGCGGCGCCGCTCAGGCGCGGCTGCCGCAGGCCGAGGTACAGGCGGTCGGTGTGCAGCGCCGCGTTGTTGGTGCCGACGTCGAGCAGCACCGGCAGGCAGTGGCGGGGGTGCACGCCGGCGCAGGCGGTGTACAGGGCCAGCTTGCCGATCGGGATGCCCATGCCGTTGGCGCCGAGGTCGCCGAGGCCGAGGATGCGCTCGCCGTCGGTGACGACGATGATCGCCGCCTCGCGGTACGGCCAGTTGCGCAGCACCTGCGCGACGCGGCCGCGGTCGGCGGCGGAGATGTACATGCCGCGCGGCCGCCGGTAGATGTGGCCGAACTGCTGGCAGGCCAGGCCGACCGTCGGCGTGTAGATGAGCGGCATCATCTCGTCCGGGTTCTCGGTGACCACCCGGTAGAA
>JBHJND010000107.1:0-10259 GCA_048497655.1 Caballeronia novacaledonica | reverse complement strand
GCACCGGAGCCTCGCTGGTGCGCTGTGAAAAGCGGGCCGCAGGTGGCGCGGCCCGGTTGTGCGCCCGCGACCGCCGCCAGACGGTCGCCGGACGCCGCGGCCGCCTCAATCGGCGATCGAATCGAGCGTCTTCTGGAACTTGTTGGCGTGCGAACGCTCGGCCTTGGCCAGCGTCTCGAACCAGTCGGCGATCTCGTCGAAGCCTTCCTCGCGCGCCGCCTTCGCCATGCCCGGGTACATGTCGGTGTACTCGTGCGTCTCGCCGGCGATCGCCGCTTTCAGGTTGGAGCGCGTCGGACCGATGGGCAGTCCGGTGGCCGGGTCGCCGACCTGCTCGAGGTACTCGAGGTGGCCGTGCGCATGCCCGGTCTCGCCTTCCGCCGTCGAGCGGAAGACCGCGGCAACGTCGTTGTAGCCCTCGACGTCGGCCTTGGATGCGAAATACAGGTAGCGGCGGTTGGCCTGCGATTCACCGGCAAACGCTTCCTTCAGGTTGTGTTCGGTCTTCGAGCCTTTCAGTTGTGCCATGCGGATATCTCCTGATTCGAATCGGATGGATGAAACCCGGCGCGCCGCTCGAGTCGACGGCGCCAAGCGGGAGCAAAGATAAGCGGCGCCACGCCTAAGGACAAATGAATTGTCCCAATTCATCCGATAGCCATCGGCTATGGCGATCGGAATTCGTCAATGCATCAAAGGCTACGCTGCGCAGCCTCGGGGGTGCTGATCGCGGTCAGCCTTTGGCGGGGAAACCGGCGGATCGCCGCCGGCGTTCAGAACTGCTCTGCCGGCAGGCCGAGCACGCCGGCCGCGCCGTCGACGACGCTGTCGCGCAGACCGGCGACGCCGGTCAGGACATGGTCGGCAAAGAAGCGCGCCGTGGTGATCTTCGCCGCATGGAACGCCCTCTCGTCGCCGCCCTGTTCGAGCGCGCGTGCCGATGCCGCGGCGGCGCGCGCCAGCTGCCAGCCGCCGTGAGCGATGCCGGCCAGCTTCAGGTAAGGCACCGAGCCGGCGAACACGCTGCGGATCTCCCCCTTCATCCGGGAGACCACGTAATCGACGACCTCCGCATACGCCGCCGCCGCCGCCGAAAGGCGCCGGCCGATGGCGGCAAGGTCGGCATCGGAGCTTCCAGACAGGCCGGCAGCGGTCTCCTGCATCGACGCGATGAGCGCCTTCGCCACCGCGCCGCCGTCGCGGGCGGTCTTGCGGCCGACCAGATCGTTGGCCTGGATCGCCGTCGTCCCTTCGTAGATGGTCAGGATGCGCGCGTCGCGGTAGAACTGCGCCGCCCCGGTCTCCTCGATGAAGCCCATGCCGCCGTGCACCTGCACGCCGTGCGAGGCGACGTCGATCGACATCTCGGTCGACCATCCCTTGACGATCGGCACCAGGTACTCGTAGAAGGCCTTCGCCTGCCTGCGCCGACCGGCGTCCGGGTGGTGATGGGCGATGTCGGCCCAGCCGGCGGCGACGTATGCCACCGCGCGCGCGGCCTCGGTGTGCGAGCGCATGAACATAAGCATGCGCCGTACGTCCGGGTGCTCGATGATCGGCACCGGCCCCGTGGACCCCTCGACGGCACGGCTCTGCACGCGCTCGCGGGCGTAGGCCACGGCCTTCTGGTAGGCGCGATCGGCGATCGCCACGCCCTGCATGCCGACGCCG
This sequence comes from Caballeronia novacaledonica, assembly GCA_048497655.1. Taxonomy (GTDB): domain Bacteria; phylum Pseudomonadota; class Gammaproteobacteria; order Burkholderiales; family Burkholderiaceae_F; genus JADJWR01. The sequence goes on along the minus strand of JBHJND010000107.1, from coordinate 8,588 downwards.
AAGCGGGCGGCGTTCATCATGACGAACATGTATTCCAGGCCGCGGTTCTCCTCGCCGACCAGGTGGCCGATCGCCCCCGGGCCGACTTCGCCCTTGTCGTCGCCGAACAGCAGCACCGCCGTCGGGCTGGCCTTGATGCCGAGCTTGTGCTCGATCGAGGCGCAGTAGACGTCGTTGCGCTTGCCGAGCGTGCCGTCGGCGTTGACCAGCCGCTTGGGCACGACGAACAGGGAGATGCCCTTGACGCCCTCCGGCGCATCGGGCGTGCGTGCCAGCACCAGGTGGACGATGTTCTCGGCCAGGTCGTGGTCGCCGTAGGTGATGAAGATCTTCTGGCCCGAGACTCGGTAGCTGCCGTCGTCCTGCCGCACGGCGCGGGCGCGCACCAGCGCCAGGTCGGAACCGGCCTGTGCCTCCGTGAGATTCATGGTGCCGGTCCACGTGCCGTCGATCAGACGCGGCACGTAGCGGTCGCGCAGTTCGGCGCTACCCGCCGTCAGCAGCGCCTCGATCGCGCCGTCCGTAAGCAGCGGGCAGAGGGCGAACGACAGGCTGGCCGCCTGCAGCATCTCGTTGCAGGCACTCGCGACGAGCTTCGGCAAGCCCTGGCCGCCGTACTCCTGCGGATGCTGCAGCCCCTGCCAGCCCGCCTCGACGAATTGACGGAACGCCTCCTTGAAGCCCGGCGTCGTCGTCACTGCGCCTTCGCTCCAGGACGACGGCTTGATGTCGCCGGTCCAGTTCAGCGGCGCCACCACTTCGCCCATGAAGCGCGCGTTCTCCTCGAGCACCGCCGCCACCGTATCGTCGGTTGCGTCCTCGCAGCCCGGCAACTGCCGGACTTCCGCCAGGCCGGCGAGTTCACGCATCACGAACAGCATGTCCTTCACGGGCGCGGAGTAGCTCATCTCGGTTCCTTCGGATGTGATTCGGGGCACAGGCCCGCGGTCGAAGCCGTGGCGCTGCGCCCCGAGCGATAGCGGGACTCTCAGCCCAGTTCTTTGACGAGCTGCGGCACCGACTCGAACAGATCGGCGACCAGGCCGTAGTCGGCAACCGAGAAGATCGGCGCCTCCGGGTCCTTGTTGATCGCCACGATCACCTTGCTGTCCTTCATGCCGGCCAGATGCTGGATCGCGCCGGAGATGCCGACCGCGATGTACAGCTGCGGCGCCACCACCTTGCCCGTCTGACCCACCTGCCAGTCGTTCGGCGCAAAGCCGGCGTCGACCGCGGCGCGTGACGCGCCGATCGCGGCGCCGAGCTTGTCGGCCAGCGGCTCGAGCAGCTTGAAGTTCTCCGCCGAGCCCATCCCGCGGCCGCCGGAGACCACGACCTTGGCGCCCTGCAACTCGGGCCGGTCGCTCTTGGCGATCTCGCGACCGATGAACTTCGACAGTCCCGAATCGGCCACCGGCGGCATCGACTCGATCGCTGCCGAGCCGCCCTCGCCCGCCGGCTCGAAGTTGGTCGGTCGTGCGCTGACGACCTTGATCGGGTCGCTCGACTGCACGGTGGCGATCGCGTTGCCGGCGTAGATCGGCCGGGTGAACGTGTCGGCAGACTCGACGCCCATGATGTCGGAGACCTGCGCGCAGTCGAGAAGCGCCGCCAGGCGCGGCAGCACGTTCTTGCCGAAGGCCGTCGCCGGCGCGAAGACGTGCGTGTAGTTCTTCGCCACGGTCAGCGCCTGCGCCGCAACGTTCTCGGCGAGCTCGTCGGCCAGCTGCGGCGCATCGGCGTGCAGGACCTTCGCCACGCCGCTGATCTTCGCCGCCTGCTCGGCAACCGACTTGCAGTCGGCTCCGGCGACCAGCACGTGGACTTCGCCGCCGGCCTTCGCCGCGGCAGTGACGGTGTTCAGGGTCGGCGCCCTGAGGTGACGGTTGTCGTGCTCGGCAATCACGAGTGCGGGCATGAAATCTCTCCGGGAACTTGGGCCCCGCCTGCGCGGGAACGATCGGATCGGTCGCGCGAACCTTCAGATCACCTTGGCTTCGTTCTTCAGCTTGGCCACCAGCGCGGCCACGTCGGGAACCTTGATGCCGCTCTTCCTCGACGGCGGCTCCGCCACCTTGATGGTCTTCAGGCGCGGCGTCGGGTCGACGCCCAGATCGGCCGGCTTCACGGTTTCGAGCGGCTTCTTCTTCGCCTTCATGATGTTGGGCAGCGTCACGTAGCGCGGCTCGTTCATCCGCAGGTCGACCGACACCACCGCCGGCAGGTTGACCGATATGGTTTCCAGCCCGCCGTCGACCTCGCGCGTGACCCGCGCGGCGGTGCCGTCGACCGCCATCTTCGAGGCGAAGGTCGCCTGCGGCAGCCCGGCGAGCGCGGCGAGCATCTGCGCGGTCTGGTTGGCGTCGTCGTCGATCGCCTGCTTGCCGAGCAGCACCAGCTGCGGTTTCTCCTTGTCGATCAGCGCCTTGAGGATCTTGGCCACCGCAAGCGGCTGCAGCTCGACGTCGGTCTCGACCAGGATCGCGCGGTCGGCGCCGATGGCCATCGCAGTGCGCAGTGTCTCCTGGCACTGCGCGACGCCGCAGGACACCGCCACCACCTCGGTGGCCTTGCCGGCCTCCTTCAGTCGCACCGCTTCCTCGACGGCGATCTCGTCGAACGGATTCATCGACATCTTGACGTTGGCGATGTCGACACCACTGCCGTCGGACTTCACGCGGACCTTCACGTTGTAGTCGACGACGCGCTTGACCGAAACAAGGATTTTCATGAGGCAGCTGTCTCCGCAGAAGTGCGTCGATTATACGAAGCGGGGCTGCGCGGCCTGCCGGCGCGGCGCGCTCTGGAGCCTGCGCTCTACCGCTGCAGCAGCGGCAGGACCGCCCCCTCGATCCATGCCCAGCCGCCGGCGACCAGCGCGTAGCGAAACAGCTTGCCGGCGGCAAACAGCAGCAGCGAAACGTAGGGGTTGAAGCGCAGCCAGCCGGCTCCCACGCAAAGCGCGTCGCCGAACAGCGGAATCCACGAGAAAAGCAGTGCCCAGTAACCGTAGCGGTGCAGCCAGATGACGGCGCGGCCGTCGGCGCGGTTCGGAATCAGCCGCCCGAGCAAGTAGGAAGTCATGCCGCCGAGCGTGTTGCCGACCGTCGCCACCGCCACTGCCTGCAGCAGCATCTCCGGGTGCTTGTGGATCACCGCGATCAGCACCACCTCCGAACCGCCGGGCAGCACGGTGGCCGAGATGAAGCTGGCGACGAACAGGCCGATGAAGCCGGCCTCGGCTGAGAAGTCGAACATCGGCGGGGGCCGTGCGAGGGGACTGGGCCGCGCGATTGTATGGACCTGACGCGCCGCGCCCGTCGCGCCTATCCGACCCGGCGCGCCGTTCGCGCCGCCGCCTGGGGCGGCGCCGGCTCGCCCGTCGCTATCCGTCAGCGCAGTTCGCGGACGATTTCGCGGGCGGCGTTGTGCCCCGGCGCGCCGGTCACGCCGCCGCCGGGATGGGCGCCCGAACCGCAGTGATACAGGCCGTCGATCGGCCCGCGGTAGCGCGCGTAGCCGAATGCAGGCCGCATCGAGAACAACTGGTCGAGCGAGAGCTGGCCGTGAAAGATGTCGCCGCCGACCAGCCCGAACTCCCGTTCGAGGTCCAGCGGCGACAGCGCGCGGTAGCCGAGCAGCGAACGGCGGAAGTTCGGGCAGTGCGACTGCACGACGTCGAAGATCGCCTCGACGGCCTGCGGCTTGAGGCGGTCCCAGTCGGCGTCGGGCCGGAACTGCTGGCAGAACAGGCTGGCGACGTGGGCGCCCTTGGGCGCCAGCGTTTGGTCGACGACGCTGGGGATCAGCATCTCGACGATCGGCGCCGCGGCAAACCCCCGCGCCTCGGCATCTCGCCAGGCGCGGTCCATGTAGGCGAGCGACGGCGCGAAGACGATGCCGCTGGCGTGGTGCGGTTGCGCGTGCGCGCCCGGCAGGCAGCCGAAGTCCGGCAGCTCGGCCAGGGCGACGTTGACGCGGAACGATCCGGAACCGCAACGGTAGCGGTCGATCGCCGTTGCGAACTCAGCCGGCAACGCATCCCGCGCGATCAGCCGCTGGTACAGCAGCTTCGGGTTGACGCTGGCCGCCACCGCCCGCGCACGGAACTCCTCGCCGCCCTCCAGCCGCACGCCCACCGCCCGCCCGCCTTCGACCAGCACCTCGGCCACCGCCGCATCGACATCGATCTGCACGCCGCGCGCGCGCGCCTCGTCGGCCATCAGTTCGGTGATTCGCCCCATGCCGCCGATGGCGTGCCCCCACTTGCCCGGCTTGCCGTTGACCTCGCCGAAGCAGTGGTGAAGCAGCACGTAGGCCGAGCCGGCGGCATACGGGCTGGCGTAGTTGCCGACCACCGAGTCCCAGCCCAGCACCGCCCGCAGCGGCTCGGACTCGAAGATCGAGTCGAGCCAGTGACCGGCGCTTTTGGTGAAGAAGTCGATCAGGTCGCGCTGGCCGTCGCGCGGCAGGCGCCCGTAGTGCCACAGCAAGCGGGCCGCCGAGGCGAGGTCCCGCCAGCCCTGCACGATGAACGGCCCGCCGAGATTCGGCGGCGCCTGCAGCACCCATTGCTTCAGTTGCCCGGCGACGCGATCGAGCTGCGCATAGTAGGCGGGCAGCCGCCGCGCATCGGCGGCCGAGAACTTCGCCACCTGTGCCTGCGTCGACGCGAGTTCGCCGCCGAACTCGAGGAAGCGGCCGTCGGGAAGCGGCACGAAGTTGGAAAAGGGCCGCTCGACGATGCGCAGACCCCTCTCGGCGAGCCGCAGGTCGCGGATCACCTTCGGGTTCAGCAGGCTTACGGTGTAGCTGGCCGTGGAATTGCGAAAGCCCGGAACGAATTCCTCGGTGACCGCCGCGCCGCCGACGAGGCGCCGGCGTTCCAGCACGCGAACCTTCAGGCCGGCCGCAGCCAGATAGGCGGCGCAGACCAGACCGTTGTGTCCCGCGCCGATGATCAGAACATCGAAGTTGCCCATGTGCGCCCCGCCTGCCGGAACGCATCATCCCAGAAGGCACAACCGGCCGGAGCGCGGCCGAATCAGCGATAACCGACCCGGTCGAGGATCCGCTGCGCGGCGATCTGGCCCTTGCCGATCGACGAGATGGGCACCTCCTCCGCCTTGAAAGTGCCGAGCGAGGCGAGCGCGGGGTTGCTCACCTGGACGCCCTTGACCACCGGCCACTCGTTGTTGCCGTCGGCAAAGTACGCCTGTGCCTGCGGGCCGGACAGGTACTCGAGGAAGCGGATTGCACTGGCGCGGTTCGGCGCGTGGCGGGCCACGCCGCCGCCGGAGACGTTGATGTGCGTGCCCGAAGTTGCCTGATTCGGCCAGATGAAGCTCACCCTGTCGACGACCTCCTTGTCCTTCGGGTCGGTCGAGCGCATCAGGCGCACCCAGTAGTAGGTGTTGGTCAGCGCCACGCCGCACTCCCCGCTGGCGACCGCCTTGATCTGGTCGGTATCGCCGCCGCGCGGCGGCCGGGCCATGTTGGCAACGACACCTCGGGCCCATTGCTCAGTGGCGGCCTCGCCGCTGCGCTCGACCATCGCGCCGATCAGCGACAGCATGTACGGGTGCGACCCGGAACGCGTGCACACGCGGCCCTTGTTGACCGGGTCGGCCAGCTTCTCGTAGGAGTCGACCTCCTGCGGCTTGACCTTCGACTTGTCGTAGACGATCACCCGCGCGCGGGTCGAGAAGCCGTACCAGCTGCCGTCGTTGGCGCGCAGGTTGGCCGGAATGCGCTCGTTCAGGATCTTCGAGTCGATAGGCTGGAACAGGCCGTCGATCTGCGCCCGCCACAGGCGGGCCGCGTCCACCAGCAGCACGACGTCGGCCGGGCTGTTGGCGCCTTCGCTCTTCAGCCGCTGCAGCAGCGGCTCGTCGCCGAGTTCGATGCGGTTGATCCTGATGCCGGTCTGCTCGGTGAAGTTGCGGTACAGCGCCTCGTCGGTCTGGTAGTGCCGCGCCGAGTACAGATTCAGCACCGCCTGCTGTGCCTGCCCCGGTCCGGGCGCGACGATGCAGGTGATCGCCGATGCGGTGAGTACCGCCAGCAGGAGTTTCTTCGAGCCGCCGTTTGCTCTTGTCGCTGCACTGTCAAAGTCCATTAGACCCTCCGCGCTGTTCCCGCCAAATCAACGCGACGCCGTCAAACTCGCCGCTTCGAACAGCACGAATAATATCGATTCTTATTCGTGTTTGCAAATGATTATTGTTTGCCTGGGCCAGAACCTGTCCCGACGCCGCCTTTCACGCGGTCACGCGGTCCGGGTGGTCAGGGGTCGACGGACCCACGCGGGACATCGGTGGCCAGCGGCAGTGAGCCAACGGACTCCGCCGGGGCGACCGCCGCCTGCCCGTCCTGCAGGGCTTCCAGCCGCCGCGCGCCGTTGAAGCGAGTTCGCCAGTACGGCTGCGACATCTGCTCGACGCGGACCCGGCCACTTCGCGCCGGCGCATGGACGAACTGACCTTCGCCCAGATAGAAGCCGACGTGCGAGAAGGGCCGGCCGAGAGTGTTGAAGAAGACCAGATCGCCCGGCTGCAACTGCTGCGGGTCGACCTCGATGCCTGCGCGGCCGATCGCCTCGGCCTGCCGCGGCAGTTGAAGGCCGAGGACGCTGCGGGCGACATAGCGCACCAGACCGCTGCAGTCGAATCCGGAGGACGGCTGGTCGCCGCCGTAGCGATACGGCGCGCCGAGCAGTCCAATCGCGCTGAGCACCAGTTCCGCCGCGCCGCCTGCCGCCGGTTGCGCGCGCAACTCTCCGGCGCAGGCCGACAGCAGGACGAGCGCGCCGAACATCGGCGCAGCCACCCTGATGCGCAGCTTCGAATCGGGCAAGCAGTTCCCCGAATCCCGTGGGACAGCCGTCAAGATAGCCGAACAGATGAAGAAATGCGCGGTCGCTTGCGGCAGCATTGCCGCTCGACCACGCCGCTTCGGACGACCGGCCCAGCACGGGCGCACCCGTTCGGCGGAGGTGTGCGGCCAAACCCGAAAGCAATACTGGACCCGTGTCCGCCAAAGCGCGCATCCTCATCGCCGACGATTCGCGGATCGTTCGCGCCACGATCGCGCAGCACATCCGCGACGGCTTCGACGTGCGCGAGGCGGCCGACGGCGAGTCGGCCTGGCAGGCGATGCTGCTCGACTCGTCGATCCGGGTCGTCATCACCGATCTGACGATGCCAAAAGTCGACGGCTTCGAGCTGATCACCCGCGCCCGCGCCTCGAAGATCCAGCGCATCCGCGAGATGCCGCTGATTGTGCTGTCCGGCGCCGACGAGCAGGCGGAGTGCGAGCGCGCGGCTGCCCTCGGCGCTACCGACTTCGTCAACAAGGGCGTCAAGGCGGCCGAGCTGATCTCGCGTCTCGAGGTGCTGATCAAGCTGTCGTCGACCCGCGAGGCGCTGGCGGAAAACCGCGCGGCGCTCGAGTCGTCGCGAACGGTCGATCCCGACACCGACCTGCTGGCCCTGCCGTTCTTCGACCGCCAGGTCGACAAGCTCATCTCTTACTCGCGGCGCAACCTGACCGACGTGGCGATCGTCTGCATCCGCGTCGAACTGTCGATGCCGGACTCGCAGGCCTGGGAGGGCGAGACCGAGCAGCGCGTGCGGCTGTTCGCCCGCTCGCTGGCGGCGGCGATCCGGATGGAGGATCTCGCCACCCGGTCGGACCGCTACGAGTTCTGCGTCGCGACGCAGAGCGATGGCGTGGCCAGCGTGCTGCGCTTCGCCGCCCGGCTGCGCAAGATCCTGGAGAACGTCGACGCAGCCGGCGGCGGCGTCGAGGTCTGGACCTGCATCGGCGTGGCCAGCCTGTCGGAAGACATGCGTCTGAACGCGGAGCAGTTGCGCCAGATCAGCCAGAAACGCGCCCAGCAGGCGCAAACCGGCCGCTCGCGGCGTATCGTACTGGGCGCGGCAGATGCCGGCGGCGGCGGCAATGGGCAGTCGCGCGCCGACGAAGGCTCGATGGACGTCAACCTGGCGCTGACCCTGATCCGTTCGGGGCGCGCAGCGGAAGTCGTGCCCCACCTGCCGCGTCTGGTGCACCAGCTTCGCCCCCTGATGGCCCTGGTGCGGCAGCAAAAAGAACTCGAACTTACAAAGAAGGAGACCGTCGTCCATGGCAGCCTACAGGGAGTTCCACGCCCGCTCGATCAACGATCGTGACGCCTTCTGGGCCGATCAGGCGCGCCTGATCGACTGGCACGCCCCCTTCGGGCAGACGCTCGACTACTCGCGGCCGCCGTTCGCCCGCTGGTTCGTCGGCGGCAAGACCAACCTCTGCCACAACGCGGTCGACCGGCACCTCGGCCAGCGCGCCGACCAGCCGGCGCTGATCTACGTGTCGACCGAGGTCGACGCCGAGAAGACCTACACCTTCGGACAGCTGCATCGCGAAGTGAACCGCATGGCGGGCATCCTGCGCGGACTCGGCGTCGGCCGCGGCGACCGCGTGCTCGTCTACATGCCGATGATCCCCGAGGCGGCGTTTGCGATGCTCGCCTGCGCGCGCATCGGCGCCATACACTCGGTGGTTTTCGGCGGTTTCGCCTCGGTCAGCCT
>JBHJND010000106.1:0-9661 GCA_048497655.1 Caballeronia novacaledonica | reverse complement strand
ACGGGCAAGCTGCAGCGCACGGAACTGTCGGCCTTCGGCGAAGCGCTGCTGCAGCAGTCGTGGCAGCCGCCGCAGGGGGCGCGAGAGGAAGAGGTGGCAAGGATCTTCTGCCGGGTGCTTCGCGTCGACGACATCGGCCGCCATGACCAGTTCTTCGATCGCGGCGGCGACTCGCTGCGCGCCGTCGAGGTGATCGAGCGGGTGAAGGAGCGCTTCGGCCTGTCGCTTTCGATGGACACCCTGCTCGAGAACCCGAGCGTGGCCGGTCTCGCCAGGGTCATTTGCGAGTCCGCCGGCGTCGTCGGCGAACCGACACCCTAATCCACATGACGAACCGCGCAGTCCCGGCGGCCCGACGCCGTCTCCTAACCCTCGCGGTTGCGGCCGCCCTGGGGCCGCCTGGCGCGCTGCGGGGCGCGTATGCGCAGTCCGAGGCAGTTCGCCGACTGGTCGTCGGCTATCCGGCGGGCGGACTCGCCGACCGCCTGGCCCGCATCGTGGCCGACGCGCTCGGCCAGGCGGCGGCGTCGACCTTCATCGTCGAGAATCGCCCCGGCGCGGGCGGCATGCTCGCGACCGAGCAGGTCGCACGCGCGGAGGCAGACGGCAGGGTCCTGTTGCTGCACAACGTGGACGTGCTGGCGTCAGAACGCGCACTGAAGGCCGACCCGGGATTCGATCCGCTGCGACGGCTAACGATCGTCGCCCCGGTGGCGCGCTTCGAGTACGTCGTGGTGGCCAACGCCAAGCTCGGACTTCGCGGCCTCCAGGATCTTGTTGCGCACGGCCGCGACTCGGCGACCGGCATCTTCTACGTCGATGCCGGACCGGGCGTCAGGATGGTGTTCGAGAGCCTGAAGAGAAAGTACGGACTCAACCTCTCCGGCGTGCCCTACAGCGGGCTGGCGCCGGCGATGACCGACCTGCTCGCCGGGCGGGTCCAGCTGGCAATGCTCGACGGCTCCAGCGCGGCGGCTCATGTCGCGGCAGGCAAGGTGACGATCATCGGCCGGGCGGACCTCATCGCGTCGGGCCATGCATCGAAGGTACCGACGCTGGTCGAGCAGGGCGCGGACGGCATCTGGCTGGACACGCGATTCGCGCTGATGGTGCCGGCGGGCACCCCGGCGGCGACGGTCGACCAGCTGCGCCTGCTCGTCGCCCGCACTCTGAAGAAGCCGGCGGTGCGCGCCCAGCTGCAGGAGGCCGCCTACCACCCGATCGACGAGGCACCGGAGCAATTCGCCCGCGCGGTCGCCGAGTCTGTCGATCACTACCGCCGCCTGGCCCTGCAGGCGGGCATGCTCTAGGGCGTCGAGTCCCTCAGCCAGGGCTGCACCGAGTTCGGCCCCATCGTGCCGATCACCGTGTCGCCCTCCAGCGGCTCCGTGGCGGCGTCCGCCGGCCCCTGCTGCTCCTGCCCCGCCTCAAACAGCAGGCTGGCGGCGGTGATCTTCACCCGCACCCTCAGCCGGTGCGGCCGGCCGAGCATCAGGCGCACTGCGGGGTCGTCGATCTCGATCTCGCGGTAGATGTCGATCCGCCGGTCGAGCCCGGCCCGCGCCAGCGCTTCGGCCGCCTTCTTGCAGAGTTGTCCAAGCGTGATGTTGTCCGGCACGTTGACCATGGGGATCACCTGGTAGCCGCCGCGCTGCCGCGGCGCCGCTCCCGGCTGGAACGCCGCCCCGACCTGCCCGGCAAACGGATCGAACGATATCGCATGCCGTGGGAAGGAGCCGCGGCGGCGTCACTGCCGACGGCCTACCCTGCCCACGGGCAGGCTCGCTCAGCGCAACCCGTCCAGAGCCGCGGCGAGGTCCTGCTGCAGGTCGGCCACCGACTCCAGGCCGACGGCGACGCGGATCAGTCCCTCGCCGATGCCGGCCTCCGCCCGCTGCTGCACGCTGAGCCGGCTGTGCGTCGTGCTGGCCGGATGGGTGATGGTCGTGCGGGTGTCGCCGAGGTTGGCGGTGATCGACATCAGCCGCGTGCCGTCGATCACGCGCCACGCCCGGGGCCGCAACTCGTCGTCCCGCCCGCGCAGGTCGAACGACAGCACCGCGCCGCCCGCCTGCTGCTGGCGTTGCGCCAGCGCATGCTGCGGATGACCGGCGAGTCCGGGGTAGTACACCCGTGCCACCGCCGGATGCCGCTCGAGGAAGCGCGCCAGATGCGCGGCGGAGTCGGACTCGGCGCGCATGCGCAGGCTGAGCGTTTCCAGCCCCTTGAGCAGCACCCACGCGTTGAACGGCGACAGGCTCGGCCCGGCGGTCCGCAGCACCGGCAGCACCGCCTCGCGGATGAAGTCGCGCCGGCCGACCACGGCGCCGCCGAGGACCCTGCCCTGCCCGTCGATCGACTTGGTCGCCGAGTGGATCACCGCGTCGACACTGAAGTGCAGCGGCTGCTGCAGGGCCGGCGTGCAGAGGCAGTTGTCGACGACGGTGAGCGCGCCGGCGGCGCGCCCGGTGGCGGCAAACGCCTCGAGGTCGACCAGTTCCATCAGCGGATTGCTCGGCGACTCGCAGTACATCAGGCGCGTGTTCGGCCGCACCGCGTCGCGCCATGCCTGCGCGTCGGCGCCGCGCACGTAGCCAACCTCGATGCCGAAGCGCGCGAGCAGCGTGGAAAAGAGCTGCGTGGTGGCGCCGAAGACGCTGGCGCCGCAGACCACATGGTCGCCGGCGCGCAGCGAGGCCAGGCAAACGGCGAGGATCGCCGCCATGCCGGAGCCCGTCGCCAGGCAGTCTTCGCCGCCCTCGAGCGAGGCCAGCCGCTGCTCGAACATGCGCACGGTCGGGTTGGCGAAGCGCGAGTAGACGAAGCCCTCGTCCTCGCCGGAAAAGCGTGCGGCGGCCTGCGCGGCGCTGTCGAAGACGAAGCTGGAGGTCAGGAACAGCGCCTCGCCGTGCTCGCCGAACTCGCTGCGCAGCGTGCCCGCGCGGACGGCGCGCGTATCGAAGTCAGGATGGTCGATGCTCATGAGCGAAAAACCCGCAGGGCGCGGCCGAGCGGGTCTCGAGGAGAGATCGCTTTAGCCGCATTTGTTAGGCGCCCGCAAGCTGAACTCAAATCGGCGCGACAGCGGTCGATGTTACACCGCGCTCATCTCACGACTCGGCCGCCTCGATGGCCAGCGACAGTTGCGAGCGGGAGCCCTCGTCGGCGGTCGCCGGCGGCTGCTCGCGGGCGCGCTCGACGCCGTCGAGATAGGCCGCCGTGACGTCGCCGGTGATGTACTCGCCGTCGAAGCACGAGGCCTCGAAGCGGGTGAGCCGCGGGTTGCAGTCGCGCACCGCCTGCTTCATGTCCTCCAGCCGCTGGTAGATCAGCGCGTCGGCGCCGATCTCGCGGCGGATCTCCTCGTCGCCGCGCGAATGGGCGATCAGTTCCGCGCGGGTCGGCATGTCGATTCCGTAGACGTTCGGGAAGCGCACCGGCGGCGCTGCCGAGGCGACCATCACCTTGCGCGCGCCGGCATCGCGCGCCATCTGCACGATCTCGCGGATCGTCGTGCCGCGCACGATCGAGTCGTCGACCAGCAGCACGTTCCTGCCCTTGAACTCGACGCCGACCGTGTTCAGCTTCTGCCGCACCGACCTCTTGCGCACCGCCTGGCCCGGCATGATGAAGGTGCGGCCGATGTAGCGGTTCTTGATGAAGCCCTCGCGATAGTCCAGCCCCAGTTTGCGCGCCAGTTCGAGCGCCGCCGGCCGACTCGAGTCGGGGATCGGCATCACCACGTCGATGCCGCCGCCCGGGATCGCCTCGCTGACGCGGTCGGCCAGGTACTCGCCGAGCCGCAGCCGCGCGCCGTAGACCGACACGCCGTCGATCAGCGAGTCGGGACGGGCGAGGTACACGTACTCGAAGATGCAGGGGTTCAGCGACGGACTGTCGGCGCACTGCTGGCTGTAGAAGCGGCCGTCGCCGGCGACGAAAATCGCCTCGCCCGGCGCGACGTCGCGCACCAGGCGGAAGCCGTTGCCCTGCAGCGCGACCGACTCGGAGGCGATCATGTACTCGGTACCGGCGTCGGTCTCGTTGACGCCGAAGACGAGCGGCCGGATGCCAAACGGGTCGCGGAAGCCGAGCAGCCCGTAGCCTGCGATCTCGGCCACTACCGCGTAGGAGCCGCGCACCCGCCGGTGCACGCCCGCCACCGCGCGGAAGATCGCCGCCGGGTCGAGCGACAGCCCTTCGCTTGCGAGTTGCAACTCGTGCGCCAGCACGTTGAGCAGCACCTCGGAGTCGGAGTTGGTGTTGATGTGGCGCCGGTCGACGCGGAACAGCTCCTCCTTGAGCGTCTCCCAGTTGGTCAGGTTGCCGTTGTGCGCCAGCACGATGCCGAACGGCGCGTTGACGTAGAACGGCTGCGCCTCTTCTGAATTGCTCGCCGAGCCCTGAGTCGGGTAGCGGACCTGCGCGATGCCCGACATGCCGGGCAGCGAGCGCATGTTGCGCGTGCGGAACACGTCGCGCGCCAGGCCGTTACCCTTGTGCATGCGAAAACTGCGGCCGTCGACGGTGGCGATGCCGGCCGCGTCCTGGCCGCGGTGCTGCAGCAGTTGCAGCGCGTCGTACAGCAGCTGGTTGACCGGCGAGGTTCCGGAGACTCCGACGATTCCGCACATGCTCGACTCCTACGCCTTCGGCCCGCGCGTCGCCGCGTCGGGCAACTGGCGCAAGGCGAATGCTAGCGCCGCTTCGATCCGCGGCATCACCAGCGATTCGCGCCACAGCGGCTCGTGGTAAAGCGCCGTGTCGCGCACCAGGAACACGGCCAGGCCGATGATCAGCAGGCCTCGCGCCAGCCCGAACAGGCCGCCGAGGGTACGATCGGCCGCCGAAAGCCTGGCCGCCTTGACCAGTTCGCGCAGCAGCCAGCCGACCAGCGCCGCCGCGAACACGCAGCCGACCACGATCAGAACCGCGACCGCGGCGGTGCGCGCCAGCGGCCAGTCGTGGCCGAGCGGCAGCGCCGCGCTGATCGGTACGGCGAAGCGAAAGGCCAGCCAGATGCCGGCGATCCAGCCGGCCAGCGAGATCATCTCGCGCATGAAGCCGCGCAGCAGTCCGAGCAGGATCGACGCGCCGATCACCGCGACGACCGCCCAGTCCAGCGCGTTCATCACTTCAGCCACCGACTACGGTCGCCTTGTGGCCGGCGGCCTTCATCTTCTCCGCCGCGCGCTGGGCCTCCTCGCGGCTGGCAAACGGCCCGACGCGCACCCGGTGCAGCGTGCTGTCGGCAGTCGACACCGCTTCGACGTAGGCGCTGAAGCCGCCCTTCTTCAGGCGGGCCACCAGGTCCTTCGCCGCCGCGGAAGTGGACAGGGCGGCCACCTGCACTGCGAACTTCTCCGACGCCGGTGCCGCCGCAACCGGCGGCCCGGCCGCTGTCGACTGCGGCTCGTCCTGCGCAACCGGCTGCGGCGCCGCTGCAGTGGCCGGCAGTGGAGATGGCCTGGGCGACTCCGCCGGCGGATCGGACGGCGGCGGTTCGCTGCGCGCCGGCGCCGGCTCGGCGATCTTCTCGTCGATCGGCAGCGCCTTCTCGGTTGGCTTGCCCGGCGGCGGCGGCGGGCTGGCGATGGTGATCGAGATGTCCTCGCGGACCGGTCGCGGCGCGGTATCGAGCAGCATCGGCAGCACGATCACCGCCGCCATAAGCAGCGCAGCAGCGCCGATCAGCCGCCGCCGCGTCCGCGATCGCAGTTCGGCGGCCGGGTCCTTCGCCGCCGCCCGGCGGCCGTTGCCGTCGCCGGCATCGTTGCCGGTGGACTCGGGCTCGCTGCGCGAAAATGGCCAGGGCATCTCGCTACCGGGACTGCCCGCCTCGGTTGGGCTGCTCGCGCAGGATCTCCGCCACGGTGAGGAAGCTTCCGAAAACGACGATTCTATCTTCGGTTGCTGCTGCGCGATGCGCTGCAGCGAAGGCCAAGGCCACGTCGTCGAACGACTCGAACTGCGCCGCCGGCCGCTGCTCGCTCATGACTGCGGCCAGCGCCTGTCCGGACAGCCCGCGCGGACCGGCCGTGCCGCCGAGGTACCAGCGGTCGATTCGGTCGGCCACCCTGTCGATCACGCCGGCCGCGTCCTTGTCGCGCAGCATGCCCAGCACCGCCAGCGTGCGCGGATAGAAGCCCATGTTGTCGAGGTTCTCCGCCAGCACCGCCGCCGCGTGCGGGTTGTGCGCGACGTCGAGGATCACCGCCGGCCGACCGGGCAGCACCTGGAAGCGGCCGGCGAGCTCGACGTTCAGCAGCCCCTGCCGCACCGCCTGCTGGCTCACCGGCAGGCGCCGGCCGAGCGCTTCCAGCGCCGCGAGCGCGCCGGAGGCATTGAGCAGTTGGTTGGCGCCGCGCAGCGCTGGGTAAGGCAGGCCGGAGCGGCGGATGCCCCGGCCGGCGTAGGCCCACTGCTGGCGGTCGCCCTGGTAGTTGAAGTCGCGGCCGAACAGCCAGAGGTCGGCGCCGAGTTCGCGCGCCACCTCGAGGAGCGTCTGCGGCGGCTGCGGGTCGGCGCAGATTGCCGGCCGGCCGCGGCGATAGATGTGCGCCTTCTCGTAGCCGATGTGCCCGCGTGTCGGCCCCAGGTAGTCCATGTGATCGAGGTCGACCGAGGTGACCACCGCGCAGTCGGCGTCGACCACGTTGGTGGCATCGAGCCGGCCGCCGAGGCCGACTTCCAGCACCACCGCGTCGAGCCGCGCCGCCATGAACAGGCGCAGGATCGCCAGCGTCGTGAACTCGAAGTAGGTGAGCGAAGTCTCGCCGCGCGAGCGCTCGACCGCATCGAACTGCTCGATCAGCGCCTCGTCGCCGACCGCCTCGCCGGCGACGCGGGCGCGCTCGTTGAAGCGCAGCAGGTGCGGCGAGGTATACAGGCCGGTGCGGTAGCCCGCCGCGCGCAGGATCGACTCGAGCATCGCGCAGGTCGAGCCCTTGCCGTTGGTGCCGCCGACGATGATCACCGTGCAGTCGAAGCCGACGCCCAGCCGTTGGGCGATGAGGCGCACCCGGTCGAGCGACAGGTCGATCGTGCGGTGGTGCAGCCGCTCGATGCGCTCGAGCCAGTCGTCGAGGGACAACGAGGATCCGCCCAAGGAGTGCCGTGGCCGGGCGCACCTGCGCCCGGCGCTCCGCCCTAGCTCAGCGCCTCGGCCGGCTGGCGAAGCATCAGCGCCAGCAACTGCGCCAGTTCGTCGCGCATCGCCCGCCGGTCGACGATCATGTCGATCGCGCCCTTGGCGAGCAGGAACTCGGCGCGCTGGAAGCCCTCGGGCAGCTTCTCGCGCACGGTCTGCTCGATCACCCGCGGGCCGGCGAAGCCGATCAGCGCCTTCGGCTCGGCGACCACCACGTCGCCGAGGAAGGCGAAGCTCGCCGACACGCCGCCCATCGTCGGGTCGGTGAGGACCGAGATGAAAGGCAGCCTGGCGTCGGCGAGCCGCGCGATCATCGCCGTCGTCTTGGCCATCTGCATCAGCGACAGCAGGCCCTCCTGCATACGCGCGCCGCCGGTGGCGGTGATGCAGATGAAAGGCAGCTTCTGCTCGAGCGCCGTCTGCACGCCGCGCACGAAGCGCTCGCCGACCACCGATCCCATCGAGCCGCCCATGAAGCCGAACTCGAAGCAGGCGACCACCACCGGCAAGGCGCGGATCGAGCCTCCCATCACCACCATCGCGTCGGTCTCGCCGGTCGCGCTCATCCCTTCCTGCAGCCGCTCGGGATACCTGCGACTGTCTTTGAACTTCAGCGCGTCGGTCGGCAGCACCTCGACGCCGATCTCGTAGCGCCCCTCGGCATCGAGCAGCGAATCGAGCCGCACCCGCGCGCCGATGCGCAGGTGGTGCGAGCACTTGGGGCAGACGCTCAGCGTGCGCTCCAGCTCGGCGCTGTACAGCACCGACTCGCAGCCGGGGCACTTGGTCCACAGCCCCTCGGGAACGGACTTGCGCGATCCGCCCTGCTTGATGCGCGGCGGCAGCAGTTTCTCGAGCCAGCTCATCGTTCCATCTCCCGGGTTCGGCGGACCTGCACGGCGGACAGCGCGCTGCGCCGCGGGCTCACTGTCTTGCTGCCGCCGGCGCCACCGCGTCGACGGCGCGGCGCAGCTCGGCAAGCAGCGCCGCAGCCGCCTGCACCGCGCGCTCGCGCGGCACGCTTTCCATTTCCTGGATGATGCGGCTGCCGACCACCACCGCGTCGGCCACCCGTGCCACCGCCTGCGCGCTGGCCGCGTCGCGGATGCCGAAGCCGACGCCGACCGGCACCTGCGCCAGCTTCTTGATCAGCGGGATGCGCGCGGCGACCGCGTCGACGTCGATGTGGCCGGCGCCCGTGATGCCCTTCAGGCTGACGTAGTAGAGGTAGCCGCTGGCCACCTTCGCCACCCGCGCGATGCGCTCCTCGGTCGAGGTCGGCGCGAGCAGGAAGATCGGGTCGATGTCAGCCGCCTTCATCGCGGCGGCAAAGTCCTCGCACTCCTCCGGCGGGTAGTCGACCACCAGCACGCCGTCGACGCCGGCCGCCGAGGCGGCGCGGGCGAACGCCTCGCGCCCCATGTGCTCGATCGGGTTGGCGTAGCCCATCAGCACCACCGGCGTCTCCGCATCCTGTCGCCTGAACTCGGCGACGAACTGCAGCGTCTGCTTCAGGCCGACGCCCTGCCGGATCGCCCGCTCGGTGGCGCGCTGGATCACCGGCCCGTCGGCCATCGGGTCGGAGAACGGCACGCCCAGCTCGATGACGTCGGCGCCGGCCGCCGCCAGCGCCCGCATCAGCGGCACGGTCAGCTCGGGCGCCGGGTCGCCGGCGGCGACGTAGGGAACGAGGCCCTTGCGGCGCTGCTCGGCAAGGCGGGCAAATGCGCGGGCGATGCGCGACATCAGTGACCCGCCTTCTTGTAGGCGATCGACGCCTCGCGGCACGACGCCCGGCAGTAGAACTCCAGGCCGCTCGCCTCGGCGACGATGTGCAGGTCCTTGTCGCCGCGGCCGGAGAGGTTGACCAGCAGCAGCCGGTCCTTCGGCAGCGTCGGCGCCAGCTTCGCCGCATAGGCCAGCGCATGGCTCGACTCCAGCGCCGGGATGATGCCCTCGATGCGGCAGCAGTCGTGGAAGGCGGCCAGCGCCTCGGCATCGGTGGCTCCGACGTACTCGGCGCGGCCGCTGTCCTTCAGCCACGCGTGCTCGGGACCGACTCCCGGGTAGTCGAGGCCGGCGGAAATCGAGTGGGTCTCGGTGATCTGGCCGTTCTCGTCCTGCAGCAGGTAGGTGCGGTTGCCGTGCAGCACGCCCGGCGAGCCGCGCTGCAGGCTGGCCGCGTGCTTCATCGTCGTCAGGCCCTCGCCGGCGGCTTCGACGCCGACCAGCTTGACCCGCTCGTGCGGGATGTAGTCGTAGAAGATGCCCATCGCGTTACTGCCGCCGCCGACGCAGGCGATCACGTAGTCCGGCTGGCGGCCGGCGATCGCCGGCATCTGCGTCAGGCACTCCTTGCCGACCACCGAGTTGAAGTCGCGCACCATCATCGGGTACGGGTGCGGGCCGGCGACGGTGCCGATGATGTAGAAAGTGTCCTCGATGTTGGTGACCCAGTCGCGCATCGCCTCGTTCAGCGCGTCCTTCAGCGTCCGCGAACCGGACTCCACC
>JBHJND010000105.1:0-1963 GCA_048497655.1 Caballeronia novacaledonica | reverse complement strand
CGATCACGTCGCACCGCTCACTTGTAGTTGAGGTCGGCGCGGCGGTTCTGCGACCACGCTGCCTCGTCGACGCCGGTGGACGCCGGCTTCTCTTCGCCGAAGCTGACCGTCTCCATCTGCGACTCCGGCACGCCGAGCAGGCGCAGCCGGCTCTTCACGGCCTCGGCGCGCTTCTGGCCGAGCGCCAGGTTGTACTCGCGGCTGCCGCGGTCGTCGGCATTGCCTTCGATCGTCACCCGGCGGCTCGGGTTGGCGACGAGGAACTTGCCGTGTGCCTCGACGGTGCCCTGGTACTCGGGCTTGACGACGAAGCTGTCGAAGTCGAAGTAGATGCTGCGCTTCGACAGCGGGCTGGCCGGGTCGTTGAGCGGATCCATCCCCCTGGAGGAGCCGGCGTCGACCTGCGCCACCGCGCGCGGGTCGGCGGTGCCCGCCCCGGGCTTGGCGCCTGCCGCCCCGCCGCTCGCGTCGCTGACCGGCGCGGCCGGCTGCTCCTCCAGCGGCGTGCTGGCGCAGGCGGCCACCAGCAGCGCCGCCGCGGCGCAGGCAACCAGTCGCATCAGGCGGTTCGTTGTCATGGCTTCCCTCCGTGGTTACTTGATGAACGGGCCCCAGGTCGGTTCCCTGACGTCGCCGCTCGGCCCGCTCAGCTTCGCCCGCACGCGGCCGTCGACCGACACCGAGGCAAGGATGCCGCGGCGGCCGACCTCGGTCGCGTACAGCAGCATGCGCCCGTTGGGCGCGAAGCTGGGCGATTCGTCCGGCGAGGTGTCGGTCAGCGCCGTCTCCTGGTTGGTGGCGAGATCGAGCGTGTGCACCTGGAAGCGGCCTCCGCGGCGGCCGACGTAGGCCAGCAGGCGCCCGTCCGGGCTCACCCGCGGGCTGACGTTGTAGTCGCCGTTGAAGGTGACGCGGGCGACGCCGGAGCCGTCGGCGTTCATCCGGTAGATCTGCGGACCGCCGCCGCGGTCCGAGGTGAAGTAGACGAACCTGCCGTCGGGCGAGAACACCGGCTCGGTGTCGATGCCGGCCGAGCGGGTCAGCCGCTGCAGCCCCGAGCCGTCGGCGTTGATCAGGTAGACCTGCGACAGCCCGTCGCGGGTGAGCACCACCGCCAGCCGGTTGCCGTCCGGCGCCCAGGCCGGCGCCGAGTTGCTGCCGAGGAAGTTGGCCACCACGCGCCGCTGCCCGGTGGTGACGGTGTGCGCGTAGACGACCGGTTTGCCGCTCTCAAACGAAACGTAGGCGAGCTTCGTGCCGTCGGCCGACCAGGCCGGCGACATGATCGGCTCGCGCGAGCGAAGCGCCGGCTGCGCGTTGGCGCCGTCGGAATCGGCGATCTGCAGCTCGAAGCTCGCCTTCCCCAACTGCACGACATAGGCGATGCGGGTGGCGAACACGCCGCGCTCGCCGGTCAGCTTTTCGAAGATGCGGTCGGCGATGCGGTGCGCGTTCAGGTGCAGCTCGGCGGCGGACGACACGTACGACAGCGCGTCGAGCTGGGTCTGCTTGACTGTGTCGTAAAGGCGGAAGCGCAGGTCGAAGCGGCCGTCGGCCAGCCGCGCCACCGAGCCGACCACCAGCGCGTCGGCGCCGCGCCCCTTGAACTCGCTGAAGCTCACCGCCGCCGTCTCGGCGAGCGGCGTCGGCCCCGCATCGATCATGCGGAAGCGGCCCGAGCGCTTCAGATCATCGCGGATGATCTCGTCGACCGGCTGCGGGATCTCGCCGCTGCGCGCGAAGGCGGCGACCGAGACCGGGAACTGGTTGGAGCCGACCCCGGTGATCTCGACCCGCAGCTGCGCGCCAGCCGGCGTCAGCGCGAGCAGGGCGGCCAGCAGGGCGAACGCGTGGGCGAGGAGTCTCGACATCGGCGGCGAATTATAGGAAGAGGTTGCGCGGCACCGTCGACGGGAACGCCGTACGCGTCTGTAACAGTCGGTTAGCAAACGGCGCTCGCCTG
>JBHJND010000104.1:0-5927 GCA_048497655.1 Caballeronia novacaledonica | reverse complement strand
CGGATCGTCGATGGCGCCGAGCACCTCGATCACCCGCCCGACCGGCTGCACGTGCCGCTGGGGCTGCTGCACGATCTCGACCACCACCACCTGGCCGTGCGCGGCGCCGGCGGCCTCGCTGGGCGGCACCAGGATGTCGTGGCTGATCCGCTGGTCCTCCGGCACGACGATGGTCACGCCGCGCTCGTTCAGCAGGCGGCCCACCAGGCGGTTGGTCCGGTGCTCGATCACCTCGACGATCTCGCCGAGCGGCCGGCCGCGGCGGTCCTGTCCCGCCTGCCGCGCCAGCACGCGGTCGCCGTGCAGCACCTTGCCCATCTCGTGCTCTGGCAGCACGAGGTCGGTGCCGCCGTCGTCGAGAATGAGGAAGCCGTAGCCGTCGCGATGCCCCTGCACCTTGCCCGACAGCAGATTGGCGCGCGCCGCCACCAGAAGCAGTCCGGCGCGGTTGCGCACGACCCGGCCCGCGTGCTCGAGTTCGGCCAGCGCCGCCTCGAAACCGGCGCCGCGCTCGCCGGCGTCGAGGCCCTCGGCCAGTTCGGCCGGCGTCATCGGCCCTCGCGCGTGGCTCAGCGCAGCCAGTATCCTTTCAGCGTCGGTGTGGTTCTTCTTCAAGCAGTTCGTTCCGCCGAGCCAGTTGCCTTCGTGTCGCCTCGTGCGGTCAATTTGACATGCGAGGGCCCGCAATTACAATGCGCGCCTTGCCATTGCCCAGGTGGCGGAATTGGTAGACGCACTAGTTTCAGGTACTAGCGCCGCGAGGTGTGGAGGTTCGAGTCCTCTCCTGGGCACCAAGATCGAGACGGCCTGCGCGAGCAGGCCGTTTGCATTCTAGGCCTGCCCGTCCTGCCCCGCGCCCGCCTGCTCGGTCGCGCTGCCGTGGCTGCGCAGCCTTGCCGCGAGCTGGTGCGGCCGCAGCGTGTCGTACTCCTCGAACGGCTGGTGGATCCACGGGCTGTCGACGAGATACTCGACGTAGTAGTCCGGCCGCGCGGTCGAGGCCGCCTTGTACCAGAGCACGGCCGTGCGCACCTCGCGCAGCGCCGGATAGCGGCCCCGCAGGTGCTCGACCACGCGCGCCAGCGTCACTCCGGAATCGACCAGGTCGTCGACCAGCAGCAGGTTGCCGCGCAGCGGCCCGCCGGTGGTGGTGATGAACTCGGCGATGTCGAGCACGCCCTGCTGCATTCCCGCCGCCTCGCGATATGAACTGGCGGCGAGGATCGCCAGCGGCACATCGTAGAGCCGGGAGAACACATCGCCGATGCGCAACC
This sequence comes from Caballeronia novacaledonica, assembly GCA_048497655.1. Lineage (GTDB taxonomy): Bacteria > Pseudomonadota > Gammaproteobacteria > Burkholderiales > Burkholderiaceae_F > JADJWR01. Next base: position 4,653 of record JBHJND010000104.1, on the reverse strand, counting down.
CGCCGCGGGCCAGGCACAGCAGCGAGTCGAAGCGGAAGCCGCTGTCGTGGACCTGCAGCGCGAGCTGCTCGATCATCCGGTGGTACTGCTCCCAGTCGACGTACAGGTGCTTGATCGACACGCCGCGCGCCCCGCAACTCAGTCGCCGAACGGATGGCGCATGAGGATCGTCTGCTCCCGATCCGGGCCGGTGGAGATCATCGCGATCGGCACTCCGGTCACCTCGCTCAGCCGCTCGAGATAGCGGCGCGCCGCCGCCGGCAGCTGCGCCCAGTCGCGCACGCCATAGGTGGACTGCTGCCAGCCCGGGAAGTCCTCGAACACCGGCTCGCAAGCCGCCACCGCGTCGGCGCCGAACGGCAGGATGTCGGTCACCGTCGCGCCGTGACGGTAGCCCGTGCACAGCCGCACGGTCTGCAGTTCGTCGAGCACGTCGAGCTTGGTGATGCACAGGCCGGTGACGCCGTTGATCTGCACCGATCGGCGCAGCGCCGCCGCGTCGAACCAGCCGCAGCGGCGCGGCCGCCCGGTCACCGAGCCGAACTCGTTGCCGCGCCGGCGCAGTTCCTCGCCCGCGACGTCGGTCAGCTCGGTCGGGAACGGCCCGGAGCCGACCCGCGTCGCGTAGGCCTTGGTGATGCCGAGCACGTAGTGCAGCTGCTGCGGCGCCACGCCTGCGCCGGCCGCGGCTGCGCCGGCAACGGTGTTGCTCGAGGTGACGAACGGATAGGTCCCATGATCGACGTCGAGCAGCGCGCCCTGCGCCCCCTCGAACAGCAGCCGGTGCCCTTGGCGCATCGCCTGGTTCAGCTGGTAGGAAACGTCGGCAATCATCGGCTTGATCCGCGGCGCCAGCGCCAGCGCGCCGTCGATCACCTCCTGCGGGTCGACGCGCTGCGCGCCGAGGTAGCCGGTCAGCACGAAGTTGTGCAGGTCGAGCGCCTCGCGCACCCGCTCGGAGAACCGCGCCTCGTCGAACAGGTCCTGCGCCCGCACCGCCCGCCGCGCCACCTTGTCTTCGTAGGCCGGCCCGATGCCGCGGCCGGTGGTGCCGATCTTGTCGGCGCCCCGGCGCTCCTCGCGCGCCTTGTCGAGCGCCACGTGGTAGTCGAGGATCAGCGGGCAGCTGCCGCTCACGCGCAGCCGCGGCGGCACGTCGACGCCGGCCGCCAGCAGTTCGTCGATCTCGGCAAGCAGCGCGGTCGGCGACAGCACCACGCCGTTGCCGATGTAGCAGGCGACCTCGGGACGCAGGATGCCGGAGGGAATCAGTCGCAGGATGGTCTTGCGCCCGTCGATCACCAGCGTGTGCCCTGCGTTGTGCCCGCCCTGGAAGCGGACCACGCCCTGCGCCTGCTCGGTCAGCCAGTCGACGATCTTGCCTTTGCCTTCGTCGCCCCACTGGGTGCCGACCACCACCACGTTTCGTGCCATCACGTTCCCCGATCCGGTCCGCTAAGGACGCCCGCTGCCGCGCGGCCGGCGCGGCGGCAAAGCGTCGTCGATTGATCAAGGTCGCCGGTCACTGCCTGTCGACCACCTGCCAGACCCCGTTCACGCGCCGGATCTCGCGCCCGCACTCGAGTCCATCGATGCGGTCGTCCTCGCCGAGGCAACGGACAACGATCTGTCCGGCGGCGCGCTGCTGCTCGACCAGCGCGGCGAGCGCTGGGTCGTCGCCCGCAGGCGCAAGTATCGCCGGCGCGGCAGTGCCCTCGTGCAGCCGCGCCAGTTCGCGCAGATCGATCGAAAAGCCGGTGGCCGGGCGCGCCCTGCCGAAAGCCCGCCCGATGTCGTCGTAGCGGCCGCCGCGGGCGAGCGCCACCGGCCAGCCGGCGCCGTAGGCGGCGAAGGTGGCGCCGGTGTGGTAGCGGAAACCGTGCAGGTCGGCGAGGTCGACGCTGATCGCCGCGCCGAGCCGCCCGAGCACCGCCACCAGGTGCTGCAGCTCGTCGAGCGCCGCCAGAACCGCCGGTCGCGCGGGCAGCACGGCTCGCGCTGCGGCCAGAACGTGCTCGTCGCCATGCAGCCGCAGCAGCGCGCGCAGAGCCGAGCGCGCCGGCGCCGCGATCTCGGCGGTCAGCGGCGCAAGCGCCGGCGCGTCCTTGGCGCTGAGCGCGGCGACGATGTCCTCGGCCAGCCGCTGCGCGGCAGGATCGATCTCAAGCAGCGCGCGCAGGATCCGCGTGTGGCCGAGGTCGAAACGAAGCCCCTGTACCTGCACCAGGGCCAGCGAGCGCACGGCGAGTTCGAGCACCTCGCCGTCGGCCGCCACCGACTCGTGGCCGAACAGCTCCGCACCGACGTAGAAAGGCTCGCGCGTGGCCAGCGGATGCAGCGGACGCGCGTGCAGCACGCTGGCCGCGTAGCAGAGCCTGACCACGCCGGCGCGGTTCAGGATGTGCGCGTCGATGCGGGCGACCTGCGGCGTGATGTCGGCGCGCAGTCCGAGCAGCCGGCCGGAGACCTGGTCGACGAGCTTCAGCGTGCGCAGGTCGAGGTCGGCGCCGACGCCGGTCAGCAGCGAGTCCGTGTACTCGAGCAGCGGCGGCACAACCAGTTCGTAACCGTAGCCGCGATACAGGTCCAGCGCCGAGCGACGCAGCCGCTCGAGGAACTGCGCCTCGCTCGGCAGAACGTCGGAGATCCCCTCGGGAAGAAGCCAGCGCGCCATGCGGTTCGTCGTGTGTCAGCGGGCCGCCCGGCCGGCACGGGCCGTGGCCGCATCGCCGCGCACGGCCACTATTGTGCGTGCGATCTCAGACAAAAAGCGCGATCAAGGTCAAGCCGATGGCCACCGAGGCCAGCCCGAAGAAGCGGATCTGGCCGTCGCGCAGTTCGCTGACGCGGCGGAACGTCTCGCGCCAGGACGCCGGCGCGACGAGCGGCAGCAGCCCCTCGAGCACCAGCATGATGGCGAACGCCAGCCCGAGGGAGGTCCACATCAGCGTGTCGGCGCACGGGCCGGCACCGGAGTCCTGAAGTACTTGAGGAAGTCGGACGAAGGATCGACCACCAGCAGGTCGCTGCGCGAGCGGAAGCTGAGCCGGTAGGCCTCGAGGCTGCGGTAGAAGGAGAAGAATTCCGGGTTCTGCCCGAAGGCCTGCGCATAGACCGCCGAGGCGCGCGCATCGCCCTCGCCCTTGATCTTCTCCGCATCACGGTAGGCCTCGGCGAGCAACACCTCGCGCTGGCGATCGGCGTCGGCGCGGATCTTCTCGCCCTCGGCGGAGCCGATCGAGCGCTGCTCGGTGGCGACCCGCTTGCGTTCGGACTGCATGCGGCGGAACATGTCCTCGTTGATCTCGGGGACGAACTCCACCCGCTTGAGCCTGACGTCGACGATTTCCACGCCGACGTCGATCACCCGCTCCTGCATGCCGACCTTGATCTCCTGCATCGCCTGGTCGCGCTCGCGCGACGTTACCTCGTTGACCGTGCGACGGTTGATGGCCCGGTTCAGCGCGTCGCGGACCAGCGAATTGATGCGATCCTCGGCGGCGCGCTCGAGGCCCTGGAAGCTGACGTAGAAGCGCCGCGGATCGGCGATGCGCCACTTGACGAAGGAGTCGACCAGCAGGTTCTTCTTCTCCGAGGTCTGCACGCGGTCGGCCTGCGGCGTGTCGATGGTCAGGATGCGGCGGTCGAGATAGACGACGTTCTGGATCAACGGGATCTTGAACTTCAGGCCCGGCTCCGCGTACACGTCGGTGATCTGGCCGAGCTGGAACACGACCGCGTACTGCCGCTGGTCGACCACGAAGGTGCTGGCGCGGATGATGACCGCCGCGACGATCAGCCCGATTACGGTTGCAATGACCTTGTTCATGGCCGCGCCTACCTCGTCTCGCGACTGCGGGCGCCGGCGGCTGGCCGCGGATCGGCCGGTGCCGGCTCGGCAGGCAGCGCGGGCGCCGGGCGCACCGTCGCCGCGTCGCCCGCCGAATGCTGCAGCAGCTTGTCGAACGGCAGGTACAGCAGCGGGCTGCTGCTCTTGCTGTCGATTAGCACCTTCGAGGTGTTGGCGAAGATCTGCTGCATCGTATCGAGGTACAGGCGCTCGCGCGTGATCTGCGGCGCCCTGGCGTACTCGGTGGCCACCTGGCGGAAGCGCGCCGCGTCACCCTCGGCGGTCTGCACGACCCGCGCCCGATAGCCTTCCGCCTCCTGCATCAGGCGCGCCGCCGTTCCGCGCGCCTTGGGAATGATGTCGTTGGCGTAGGCCTGGCCCTCGTTGATCAGGCGCTCGCGGTCCTGGGTGGCCTTGACCGCGTCGTCGAACGCGGCCTGCACCTGCTCCGGCGGCTGCGCGTTCTGGATGGCGACCTGCAGCACCCGGATCCCGGTGCCGTAGCGGTCGAGGATCTCCTGCATCTGCGTGCGCACCGACTCGGCAATCTCCTGCCGCGATTCGTAAAGCACCTGGTCCATCGACTGGCTGCCTACGACCTCGCGCATGACCGACTCCGCCACCTGCGCCACCGACTCGGTCGGCCGGCGGTTGTTGAACAGGAAGTCGCGGGCGCCGCTGGCGTCCTCCTTGATCCGGTACTGGACGGTGAAGTGAACGTCGACGATGTTCTCGTCGTCGGTCAGCATCAGCGATTCCTTCAGGCGGTCGGCCCGCCCGCGCGCGCCGAGTTCCAGCGTCCG
>JBHJND010000103.1:0-2508 GCA_048497655.1 Caballeronia novacaledonica | reverse complement strand
GGCTGCCGCTGCCGTGGCTGAGCGCCCGATTCGGGCGGCGACGCAGCTGGCTGCTCGCCTCGCAGGTCGTGATCGCCGCCGGCCTGGTCGGCATGGCGCTGACCGATCCCGCGTTGCACCTGCGCACCCTGGTGATCTTCGCGCTGCTGACCGCCTTTGCCTCGGCCACGCAGGACATCGCGCTCGATGCGTACCGGATCGAGTCCGCAGCGACCGAGAAACAGGCGGCGCTGGCCGCCGCCTACCAGACGGGCTACCGGCTGGCGATGATCTGGGCCGGCGCCGGTGCGCTGGCCATCGCAGCGCGCTTCGACCCGAGCGAGGCCGAGTACCACTTCGCGCCGTGGACCATCGCCTACCTGGCGATGGCGGCGTCGATGACGGTCGGCATCGCCGCCACCCTGCTCGCTCCCGAGCCGGCCGGCCGCCCGGCGCCGGCGCTGCCTGGCACAGGAACGCCGCTGCAGCGGCTGGCCGCGTGGCTGCACGGCGCGGTGGTCAGCCCGTTCGCCGATTTCGTCGGCCGCTACCGCTGGCACGCGGTGCTGCTGCTGGCGCTGATCGCCACCTACCGGATGAGCGACGTGGTGATGGGCGTGATGGCGAACCCGTTCTACCGCGACATGGGCTTTTCCAAGGACGAGGTCGCCGCGGTGTCGAAGGTCTACGGCGTGGTGATGACGCTCGCCGGCGCCTTCGTCGGCGGCGTGCTCAGCCTGCGCTTCGGCGTGCTGCGCACGCTCGCTGCCGGCGCGCTGCTGTCGGCGGCAACCAACCTGCTGTTCGCCTGGCTGGCGGTGCGCGGCCACGACCTGACCTTCCTGATCTTCGCGGTCTCCGCCGACAACCTCTCGGCCGGCATCGCCTCCAGCGCCTTCGTCGCCTACCTGTCCGGGCTGACCAACGTCGCCTACTCGGCGACGCGGTACGCGCTGTTCTCGTCGGTGATGCTCCTGCTGCCGAAGTATCTCGCTGGATGGTCGGGATGGGCGGTCGACAGCTTCGGCTACGTCAGCTTCTTCGTCGGCACGACGGTCCTCGGCCTGCCGGTGCTGCTGCTGATCTGGCTGGTGGCCCGTGCGCAGCGCGCCGCACCGGCGGGCGCGGCCGACGGCTACGGCTCGCCGTCCCAGTAGTCGAGGTCGGTGTCGGGGCGGTGCACGCGGCCGCGGTCGAGCAGCGGCCCGAACGGCCGCGAGAACGCCAGGTACTTGCCCGAGTCCGGGTACTCGCAGACCTCCGGGTACTCCTGGGTGCTGATCGACAGGTACTTCAGCGGCGCCTCCGAGGTGTTGATGATCTGGTGCGGGTACTCGGGGCCGGCCGGGATGCCGATCACGTCGCCGGCGCGGATCGGCACCATCTCGCCGGCCACCCGCAGCGTACCGTGGCCCTCGAGGATCACGAACATCTCTTCCTGCGCGTGGTGGAAGTGGTACGGGCAGCCGCGCTTGCCCGGCGGCAGGATGTCGACCGCCGCGCCCAGCCTGCGCGCGGCGGCGCCGGCCACCCGCGGGCCGATCACCCCGCCGCTGCGGCCGCCGTCGTACAGCGGCGCGCGGTCGGAAGTCTCGTAAGTCACCTCGTCGAAGTTGCGCACCAGCTTCGCGCGCAGGTCGCTCGTCATGGCCTCACCTCCCCTCGAAGCGATACACCGCCAGCGTGGCGCGCAGGTTCGGCGCCCAGCCGACCGGCCGGCCGTCAGCGAGCAGCGCCCGGCCGGTGATGGCGAAGCCGAGCTTGGCGGCCAGGATCTCGAAGTCCTTCGGCGTGCACAGGTGGATGTTCGGCGTGTCGTACCACTGGTAGGGCATCTGCCGGGTCACCGGCATGTGGCCGCCGGTCAGCGACAGCAGGTGCTTCCAGTGGCCGAAGTTCGGGAAGCTGACGATGCCCTGCTTGCCCACCCGCGCCATCTCGCGCAGGATGCCCTCGGTGTTGTGCATCGCCTGCAGCGTCTGCGACAGCACGACGACGTCGAACATGCCGTCGCCGAACATGCGCAGGCCGCTCTCGAGGTCGGCCTGGATCACGTTGACCGAGGCGCGGATGCACTCGAGCACGTGAGCGTCGTCGATGTCGACGCCGTAGCCGCGGCAGTCGCGCGAATCGCGCAGGTGCGCCAGCAGCGCGCCGTCGCCGCAGCCGAGGTCGAGCACGTGCGTGGCGGGAGCGATCCACTCGGCGATCAGCTTCAGGTCGACGCGCAGGGTCATCTCGCCCCCTTCGCCCTGCGGGCTGTCCCCCCAAGGGGGAGCGAGCGCCTTCGGAGCGGCCGCGCGGCGCTCATGCGCCCACCTCGCGCCCGATGCGGTCGAAGTACGCCGCCACCGCGTGGTGGTAGCGCGGATCGTCCATCAGGAAGGCGTCGTGGCCGTGCGGCGCGTCGATCTCGGCGTAGACGACGTCGCGCTGGTTGGCGATCAGCGCCTCGACGATCTCGCGCGAGCGCGCCGGCGCGAACCGCCAGTCGGTGGTGAACGAGGCGAGGAAGAACCTCGCCTGCGC
>JBHJND010000102.1:0-3033 GCA_048497655.1 Caballeronia novacaledonica | reverse complement strand
CAGCCGACGCATCATCGACATGGCGCAGGCCTGGGTCGGCCACATCCGCGGCGGCCTGGGCTACGTGGCGATCGGCGCGGCGGTGCTGATGGCCAGCATGAGCGGCTCGGCGCTGGCCGACACCGCGGCGCTGGCCACCATCCTGCTGCCGATGATGCGCAGCCAGGGCTACCCGATGCGCACCTCGTCGGGCCTGCTCGCCTCGGGCGGCATCATCGCGCCGATCATCCCGCCGTCGATGCCCTTCGTGATCTACGGCGTGACCACCAACACCTCGATCTCGTCGCTGTTCCTGTCCGGCATCGTGCCGGGGCTGATCATGGGCGCCGGGCTGATCGTCGCCTGGAAGCTGGTGCTGCGCGACCTGCGGCTGCCCATGGGCGAGCCGCTGCCGATGGGCGCGCGGCTGCGCGCCACGGCCAAGGCGTTCTGGGCGCTGCTGATGCCGGTGATCATCATCGGCGGCATGAAGACCGGCGTGTTCACGCCGACCGAGGCGGCGGTGGTGGCAGCCGTCTCCGCGCTGGTGGTGGCCATGGCGGTGCACCGCGAGCTGAGCGTCGCCGGGCTGTACGGCGTGCTGGCGCGCGCGGCGCGCAACACGGCGATCGTGATGTTCCTCTGCGCCGGCGCGCAGGTGGCCAGCTACATGATCACGCTTGCCGACCTGCCGACCGTGCTGACCGGCTGGCTGGGCACGCTGGTCGACAGCCCGCGCCTGCTGATGGTGGTGATGATGGTGGCGCTGGTGCTGATCGGCACCGCGCTCGACCTCACGCCGACCATCCTCATCTTCGCGCCGGTGATGCTGCCGATTGCCGTGAAGGCCGGCATCGACCCGGTGTACTTCGGCCTGATGTTCGTCCTGAACGGCGCCATCGGCCTGATCACGCCGCCGGTGGGCACGGTGCTGAACGTCGTCGCCGGCGTCGGCCGCATGCCGCTGCACGAGGTGATCCGCGGAGTCAATCCGTTCCTGATCACCTACCTCGCCATCCTCTCGCTGTTCGTCGCCTTTCCGCAGATCGTCACCGCTCCGGTGGCCTTCCTGCGCTAGCTCTTCCCTCGACCCTCAACCGGAGACACCGATGAAGACACTTCGCCGCTCGATTCTCGCCGCCGCCGTCGCCACCGTGCTGGCGGCCCCGTTCGCCGTCTACGCGCAGGACATCAAGCCGCGTCTGATCCGCTTCGGCTACGGGCTGAACGAGCAGAGCAACCAGGGCCGCGCCGTCAAGCTCTTTGCCGAGCAGGTGGAGAAGAACTCGGGCGGCAAGATGAAGGTGCGCGCAGTCGGCGCCGCCGCGCTCGGCCCCGACGTGCAGATGCAGCAGGCGCTGATCGGCGGCGCGCAGGAGATGATGGTGGGCTCGACGGCCACCCTGGTCGGCATCACCAAGGAGATGGCGCTGTGGGACACGCCGTTCCTTTTCAACAACGCCAGGGAAGCCGACGCCATCCTCGACGGGCCGATCGGCCAGAAGGTGATGGACAAGCTGCAGGACAAGGGGCTGGTCGGCCTCGTCTACTGGGAGAACGGCTTCCGCAACATGACCAACAACAAGCGGCCGATCACCAGGATGGAGGACTTCGACGGCATCAAGCTGCGCGTGATGCAGAACCCGGTCTACCTCGAGAGCTTCAAGAAGCTGGGCGCCAACGCGATTCCGCTGCCGTTCTCGGAACTGTTCAGCGCGCTGGAGACGAAGACGGTGGACGGCCAGGAGAACCCGTTCAACACGATCCTGTCGAGCAAGTTCTTCGAGGTGCAGAAGTACCTGTCGGTCACCAACCACGTCTACAGCCCGTGGATCGTGCTGGTCAGCAAGAAGTGGTGGGACCAGCTGTCGAAGGACGAGCAGAAGGTGCTGATGGACGCCGCCCGCGCCAGCCGCGAGTTCGAGCGCAAGGACACACGCGAGGAGGCCGGTCGCGCGCTGACCGACCTCAAGGGCAAGGGCATGCAGATCAACGAGCTGTCGCCGGCCGAGGCGGCCCGCATGCGCGACAGGCTCACGCAGGTCAACGCCGGCATCGCGGTGAACGTCGGCATGGACCTGTGGACCGAGACGCAGGGCGCGCTGGCGAAGATGCGCGGCAAGTAGGCACCGTCACCGCGACCGTGGCCGCGCGGCTGGTTGCGCGCACGGTCGCCGGGAAGGTCGGGCCGCGGCGCGCAGGCGCCCGGCCCTTCAGCGCTTCAGCCGCGCGAAGGCGAAGCTGCGGCCGTAGCCGAGCTTGATCGCCATGTGGATCCAGGTCATCGCGAAAGGCTCCAGGTAGCGCGCCGCGTGGAGGCCGCCGCAGTCTGCGGCGTCGAAGCCGATCAGCGTGGCCAGGGCGACGACGCGCGAGCGCGCCTCGGCGTCGTCGCCGCACACCGGCATGAAGGGGACTCCGCCCGGGTACCGGCTGTCGGCCATGTTCTCGGCCCCGGTGGTGTTGAACGCCTTGACGACGCGCGCGCCGCGCGCCGCCCTGGCGATCTCCTCCGCGCCTGAACTGGTGGTGCCGACGCTCAGGCCCGCCAGCCCGGGCGCCAGCGGATTGGTGGCGTCGACCAGGATCCTGCCCTGCCAGTCGCCAACCGACCGCGCGATGCTCTGCGCCGCGCCGTACGGAACGGCGAGGATCACCACGTCGCCGGCGGCGATCGCCTCCCGGGTCGGTGCGACGCTCGCCAGCGGGCCGAGGCCGGCGACCGCGTCGCGGTACTTCGCCGGGTCGGGGACGCCGAAGGTGACCGGCTCGCCCCGGGCGACGAATGCCTTCGCCAGGGCCATGCCGACATTGCCGGCGCCGAGGATGGAGATGGCCATGTGTGCTCCTTGAAGTGGCTGGATTCTCGCGTCGCGGCGGGCCGCCGTGGTGCCGTCAGCGACCCAGCGCCTCGATCACGAGGCGGGCGGTCTCGGCGCCGGAGAAGTTCTGCTGCCCGGTGACCAGGTTGCCGTCCCGCACGGCGAAGCTGCGCCACAGGCCTGCCTGCACGTAGTTGGCGCCGATCGCCCGGAGCCGGTCCTCGATGCGCCA
>JBHJND010000101.1:0-17397 GCA_048497655.1 Caballeronia novacaledonica | reverse complement strand
CCGACGAGTCGTTCGCCACCGGCCTGCTCGACGCGCCGCACTTCACGCGGCCGGAGACCTGGCGCGGCTGCACCGTGCCGGCGCCGCTGCTGTCGGGGCATCATGCGCAGATCGAGCGCTGGCGTCGCGAGCAGGCGCTGGCCAGGACGGCCCGCGAGCGGCCGGAGATGATCGCCGCCGCCCGCGCCGGCGGCCGGCTCGACGGGCGAGACGAAGAATTTCTGCGCGGGATCGCGCAGGGTGCCGGCGGGACCAGCCCGCCGGCGGTGTTGATTCCATCCTCTGCAGCGGCGACAAACGCGGCGCAAGCCGCCTAGAACCGGCCGCGGCACGATGGTCCTTGGAGAAGAGCGATGAACGTCATTGAGCAGCTTGAGAGGGAAGAGATCGCCCGCCTGACCGAAGGCAAGGCGATTCCCGATTTCGCCCCCGGCGACACCGTGGTGGTCAACGTCAACGTCGTCGAAGGCACGCGCAAGCGGACCCAGGCCTACGAGGGCGTGGTGATCGCCCGCCGCAACCGCGGGCTGAACTCGTCGTTCATCGTGCGCAAGATCTCCAGTGGCGAGGGTGTCGAGCGGACCTTCCAGCTGTACTCGCCGACGATCGCCTCGATCGAGGTCAAGCGCAAGGGCGATGTGCGCCGCGCCAAGCTGTACTACCTGCGCGAGCGCTCCGGCAAGTCGGCGCGGATCAAGGAGAAGCTGGCGCACAAGGGCGGCAACCAGGGCGCCTGAGGCGCCGGCGCAGGTCCCTTGCGCCAGGCTTGCGGCGATGACTGACCGCGCCTCGCCTGAGCCCCGGGCTGCGCGGCGGCCGGGTTTCGACCCGGAACTCGTCGGCCACGACCCGGCGTTTGCCTCGCTGGAGGTCCGCGGAGACCCGGTGGCCGCCGAGCGGATGACCGCCGAGGCGCTGCGGCGGCGCTTCGCCGCGCCCCCTGCCTGGCAACCGGAGATCACGGCGGACGCCCGCCTCGCCCAGGCGCGCGAGGTCCTGCGCGAGGCCGCGGTCCTGATCCCGCTGGTGATGCACGAGTCCGGACCGACGGTTCTGCTGACGCGCCGAACCTCGCATCTGCACGACCACGCCGGGCAGATCAGCTTCCCCGGCGGCGGCATCGAGGAGCACGACCAGTCCCCGGTCGCCGCTGCGCTGCGCGAGACGGAGGAAGAGGTGGGGCTGCGCGCCGAGTCGGTCGAGGTGCTCGGCAGCCTGCCGCGCTATGCGACCGCCACTGGCTACGTGGTCACGCCGGTGGTCGGACTGGTGACCCCGGGCTTCTCGCTCGCCGTCGACGCCTTCGAGGTCGAGGAAGTGTTCGAGCCGCCGCTGGCCTTCCTGATGGACCCGGCGAATCACGAGCGCCGGCTGGTCGACTTCGACGGCATGCGGCGCACCTTCTACGCGATGCCGTACGGGGCGGCCCGGCGCTACTTCATCTGGGGCGCCACGGCGGCGATGCTGCGCAACTTCTACCATCTGCTGCGGGCATGAGATCCTCCGCGTCGTCGTCTTCTCGCCGGCGAAGCTGACCGCCATGGGCTGGATTGCGCTCGTTCTGACGCTTGTCCTCGAGCAGTTGCGACCGGTGCCGCTGCGCAACCCGGTGTACGCGCTCGCCGGCACCCTGGCCGACGCGACACAGGACGGGATGAACGCCGGCCGGCGGCGGCACGGCATGTATGCCTGGCTGCTGCTGGTAGGCGGCGTGATGGTCGTGGTGGGCGCGTTCTATGCGTTTGCGCTGAGCATCTCCTGGTGGCTGGCGCTGCTGGTCAACGTGGCAGTGCTCTATTTCACGATGGGCTTCCGCCAGTTCAGCCATCGCCTGACCGAGATCCAGCTGGCACTGGCCAACGGCGACCTGCCGGCGGCACGCACAGAACTCGCCCAGTGGAAGGCCGGGGTCGAAGACGTGTCGTCGGGCGCCGAGGTCGATGCCGACGAGACCGTCCGGCAGTCGTGCGAGCACGGGCTGCAACTGGCGCACAAGCACGTGTTCGGCGTCTTCTTCTGGTTCTTGCTCCTTCCCGGGCCGCTCGGGCCGATCCTCTTTCGCCTGGCCGAGTACCTGTCGCGGCGCTGGAACCGGCCGCCGGCGGGCGCGCTGCCGGCCGACCGCTTCGGCGAATTCGCCGGGCGGGCGTTCGCCTGGATCGACTGGCTGCCGGCGCGCCTGACCGCTCTGGGCTTCGCCATCGTCGGCGACTTCGAGGGCGCCATCTACTGCTGGCGCAAGGTCGCCCGCCCGCCGTCGATCGTCGGCGGCATGCCGCAGCCCGATTCGCGCACGGTCATTCTCGCCGCCGCCGGCGGCGCGCTCGGCAGCCGCGTGCTCAGCAGCGCCGAGTCGGCGCACTACTTCGACGAGGCGGAGCTGGAAGGCGGCGGTCTGGCCGAGCCGGGCTCCGGCACGCTCAGTGCCGCCGTCGGTCTCGTCTGGCGCGCACTTCTGCTCTGGCTGGCACTGCTGCTGCTGATCTCGCTGGCCAACTGGCTGGCGTGATGGCCTGATCAACGCGGCGCGCCGCAGCTCCAGCACTGGGCGAACTGCGGCTCGAGAAGCTCGCCGCACCGGCTGCAGATCCACGGCGGGCCGGTGAGCGGCGCGCGCAACTGCTCGATCAGCTCGCGTGCCCGCGCCTCGTCCAGCGAATTGCGGATCCAGATCTGCGGCGCGCACTCGAGGAACGGGATCTCGCCGAGCGCGCCGGATAGCGTCGTGTTGCGCACCTCGCAGTCGATGCCGGCGGCGCGCAGCGCGCCGGCGTAGTGGGCCGCGGCAATCGCGTGATCGCAGCGCATCAGCAGCTTCACGGCAGGCTCGGGTCGCGCCTGCGCAGCACATCCATCTCGGCGATGAGCTCCGCATAGAACGAATGCCGGGCCGGTTCGATCCTGCCCGCCGCGACGGCCGCCCGGATCGCACAGTCGGGCTCGGCCAGGTGCCGGCAGTCGTTGAAACGGCAGCGACCGAGCAGCGGCACGAACTCCGGCATCGCCGCTGCCAGTTGCTGCGGGTCGAGGTGCGCCACTCCGAAGGCCTGGAATCCGGGCGTGTCGATGATGTCGCCGCCGCCATCGATGGCGAACAGCCGCGAGGCGGTCGTCGTCTGCCGGCCGAGGTTCAGTCGCACCGAGTACTCCTGCGTGCGCGCATTGGCCTGCGGCACCAGCAGGTTGATCAGCGTCGACTTGCCCATCCCCGACTGCCCGACCACCAGGCTCGAGGCCAGGCCAAGCGCGGTGCGCAGCGCCGCTGTCGTCTGCGCCGGGCGTGTCTTCGCGCAGACCGCCAGCGTCGCATAGCCCAGGTTCGCCAGCCGCGCCAGCGTCTGCGCTCCGGCGCTATCCTGGTCGAGGTCCGTCTTGTTCAGCACGATCAGCGGCGCAACGCCGGCCGCACCGGCCGCCAGCAGGGCGCGCCAGATGAAGCGCTCGTTAAAGGAGGGCCGCGGCGCGAACACCACGACCATGCGGTCGACGTTGGCCGCCAGCGCCTTGCTGCGTGCGCCGTCGGCGCGCATCAGGAGGCTGGCCCGCGGCAGGATCGACTCGATGGCGGCCTGCGCGGTCCCGGCGCGCAGGCAGCGCACCCGGTCGCCTATGACCACGTCGCCGCGCTTGCCGCGCCTGTGCGCCTCGAAGAGAAGGCCGCGGCCGTCGTCGACCAGGAAATGCCGGCCAAAGCCGGCGACCACGCGCGCCTCGAACAGGTTGGACGAGGCGGGCGCTTCGCTCATGCGGTCGATCCGCCGTAACGCTGCTCGAAGATCGCGTCCGCCTTGGCGGCGCAGATGAAGTCGTTTTCCGAGATGCCGCCGACCGTGTGCGTGCGGAAGCGTACCTCGCAGCTGTCGTAGCCGACCAGCAGGTCGGGGTGATGGTCTTCGCGCTGCGCCATCCAGGCCAATGCGTTGACGAAGGCGATCGTCTGCAAGTAGCCGGCGAAGCGGAAGGTGCGGCCGATCGCGCCGTCGACCAGACGCCAACCGGGAAGCTCGGCAAGCTGTTCCACGACCTGAACGGCGCCCAATGCCGGCTGCCCCTCGAGCGGACTGCAACGGGCGGCGAGCAGCTCGGCGGCGGTGCGCATCCGGCTGTCAGGCGGCGGCAGACTGCAGCCGGGCGATGCGGATCGCTGCCGGCGGATGCGAGTCGTAGAAGGCCGAGTGCACCGGATCGGGCGTCAGCGTGGCGGCGTTGTCCTCGTACAGCTTGACCAGCGCACTGGCCAGGTCGTCACCACTGGTGTGCGCGACCGCGAACGCGTCGGCCTCGAACTCGTGCCTGCGCGAGATGCGGCCGGCGATGGGCGCCAGAACGAAGGTGAACACCGGTGCCACCAGCATGAACAGCACCAGCGCCACCGCGTTGTGCGTGCCGTCGAACGCCGGCGTCACGCCGAGGCCCTGGTAGAACCAGCTCGTGCCGGCCAGCCAGCCGAGCGCGCCGAGGAAGACGAGGCTGGAGAAGAAGGAGAACGCCAGCCGCTTGGCGATGTGGCGCCGCTTGAAGTGGCCGAGCTCGTGGGCCAGCACCGCCTCGACCTCGGACGGCAGCAGGCGCTGCAGAAGCGTGTCGAAGAAGACGATGCGCTTGGCGCGTCCCAGTCCGGTGAAATAGGCGTTGCCGTGCGCCGAGCGGCGCGAGCCGTCCATCACGAAGACGCCGCGGCTCGAGAAGCCGGTGCGGGCGAGCAGCGCACCGATGCGCGCGGCGAGATCGCCGTCGGCGAGCGGCTCGAACTTGTTGAACAGCGGCGCGATCACCGTCGGGTACAGCACCAGCACCAGCGCGTTGAAACCGACCCAGACGGCCCACGCATAGAGCCACCAGTAGCTGCCTGCCGCATCCATCAGCCAGAGCACCAGCGCCAGAAGCGGCAGTCCGAGGGCGGCGGCGACCAGCACGGACTTCAGCATGTCGACCAGGAACAGCCTCGGCGTCATGCGGTTGAAGCCGAATTTCTCCTCGATATGGAACTGCTTGTACCACTCGAAGGGCAGGTCGGCCGCGCCGAGGATGACTGCCACGGCGGCGACGATCGCCACCTGCGCCGCCAACCCGCCGCCCGCCCGTTCGGCGACTGCCGCGGCGAGCGCCTGCACGCCGCCGAGCAGCGTCAGCGCGACCAGCAGCGCGACGCCGGCCGCCGTCTCCAGCATCGCCAGCCGCTGGCGGGCGATCGTGTAGTCGGCCGCCTTGCGGTGCGCCGCGAGGCTGACCCGCGCGGCAAACTGCGCCGGCACCGCCTGTGCATGACGCGCGACATGGCGGATCTGCCGCGCGGCGAGCCAGAACTTCAGCCCGATCATCAGCAGCAGGAAGAAGACGAAGAAGAAGGTGAACGCGGTGGCCATCGGGCAGCTGGCGGCGCGGCGTCCGCCCGCGGCTGGTCGCGGATGCGCCAGGGCTACGTGCGAGAATCCGCCGCCGGGAAAAGGCGGAAAAATTATGTCACAGCCACTTCAGGCAGCCGCTCGCCACGCACGATTCGACGAGAACAACCTCGTCTGGGTCGACATGGAGATGAGCGGCCTGAATCCTGACACCGATCGCGTGCTGGAAGTCGCGGTGGTCGTCACCGACGCCCAGATCGAGGTGCTGGCCGAGGGCCCGGTGCTGGTCGTGCACCAGAGCGACCGCGTGCTGGCCGGCATGGACTCGTGGAACACCGCCACCCACGGTCGCTCCGGCCTGACCGCTCGCGTGCGGGCGAGCCTGCTCGACGAGGGGCAGGCGCAGCGGCAGATGATCGACTTCCTGCAGACGCTGGTGCCGGCGGGCAAGTCGCCGATGTGTGGCAACTCGATCTGCCAGGATCGGCGCTTCATGGCCCGCTGGCTGCCGCAGCTCGAGGCGTTCTTCCACTACCGCAACCTGGACGTCAGCACGCTGAAGGAACTGGCAAAGCGCTGGAAGCCGGACGTCTACCGGTCGTTCGAGAAGAAGAGCCGGCACGAGGCGCTGGCCGACATCTACGAGTCGATCGACGAGATTCGGCACTACCGGCAGCACTTCATCCTGCCGTAGCCTCGGTGGCCACTTCCTTCGCGCCTGCAGGCGCGAAGGCGCGAGTTGCTCTCCCGCACGCGTCCCCCCGCCGGGAATCGAACCCAGATCTGGCGCTTAGGAGGCGCCCGTTCTGTCCATTGAACTACGGGGAGTGCGCGCGAGTATAAGTTCGCGCCTCGCCGCCGCTGCGCGCTGCCGTAGAATCGCGCGCTTCGTCCAGCCGCCGACCTGATGCCCTCCTCCGTCCAGCGCAGCGCCACCGTCGTGCTCACGGCCGCGATCGTCGTGCTGCTGGTCGCCATGGGCGTGCGGGCGACCTTCGGCCTGCTGATGCAGCCGATGGGGCTGGACAAGGGCTTCACCCGCGAGACCTTTTCGCTCGCCTTCGCGATCCAGAACCTGGTCTGGGGTCTCGGCGCGCCGCTGTTCGGCGCGCTGTCGGACAGGTACGGCTCGGGGCGGACGATCGCCCTCGGCGCGCTCCTGTACGCCATCGGCCTGCTGTCGATGAGCCAGGCCGACAGCGCGGCGATGCTTTACCTGTCGGCCGGCGTGCTGATCGGGCTCGGCCAGAGCGGCACCACCTTCGGCGTCATCCTCGGCGTGGTGGCGCGCGCCGTGCCGCCCGACAAGCGCAGCCTGGCGCTCGGCATGGCGAGCGCCGGCGGCTCGATGGGTCAGTTCCTGATGGTCCCGTTCGGCCAGCAGTTGATCGCGCACTTCGACTGGCACACGGCGCTGCTGGTGCTGTCGGTGGTGGCCAGCTTCGGCATGCCTCTGGCGCTGTTGCTGCAGGGCAGGACCGTGCACGCCGCGGGCGAGCCGCAGCAGTCGCTGGCGTCGGCATTCCGCCAGGCGCTCGGGCATCGCTCGTACCACTTCCTGTTCTGGAGCTTCTTCGTCTGCGGCTTCCACACGGCGTTCATCACGCTGCACCTGCCGTCGTACGTGGTCGACCGCGGGCTTTCCGCCTTCGACGGGGCGCTGGCGATCGGGCTGATCGGGCTGTTCAACGTCGTCGGCTCCTACGGCTGCGGCTGGCTGGGCGGGCGCCACAGCAAGAAGAACCTGCTCGGCTGGGTCTACGCGCTGCGCGCCGTGTTCATCGTCCTGCTGCTGCTGTTTCCGTTGACGCCGCTGGTTCTCTACGTCTTCGCCGCCGGCATGGGCCTGTTGTGGCTCGGCACGGTGCCGCTCACCAACGGGCTGATCGGCCAGATCTACGGACTGCGCTACACGGCGACCCTCTACGGACTGGTGTTCCTCGGCCACCAGATCGGCAGCTTCATCGGTGTGTGGCTCGGCGGCTGGACTTTCGAGCGGACCGGCTCGTACGACCTGGTCTGGTGGCTAGGCATCGGCCTGGCACTGGCGGCAGCAGCACTGTCGTGGCCGATCGACGAGCGACCGATCGCGCAGCGCGCCGCCGGCGCGGTGGGTCCATAGGACCAATGGCAGGTCGCCGGACTTCGCTCGGCCTGCGGCGGGTCGTCCTGTGGGCAGCGATCGCGGCCGTGCTGGCGGTAGGCTTCGTCGGCTACCTGCACCCGGACATGCGACTGGACTGGGCGGCGCTGGCGCAGATGTGCGGCCTTCGCTGAGCCGATCGGCGGACCGGCTGCAAGCGGATTGAGCAGGCCAGTGAAGGCCTTGCCGCGCCGTGCTTTTTCGATGATCGGGGCAGTCTTTTCCACAAGGTCTGTGGAAAAGCGCCTGCCGCAGCAGTGAACCACTCGCTCACATTCGATGGCAACGACCCCCCGCACCCGAAGCACACGAGCCGCCGCTGAGTACGTCGAAGCGTCGATCCGCGTCCTCAAGGGCCTCGAACCGGTCCGGCAGCGGCCGGGGATGTACACCAGGACGGACAGCCCGCTGCACATCGTCCAGGAGGTGATCGACAACGCGGCCGACGAGATACTCGCCGGCTTCGGCCGCCACATCGACGTCACCATGAATGCCGACGGCAGCGTCACCGTCCAGGACGACGGACGCGGCATCCCGACCGGCCTGCATCCGGAGGAGAACGCGCCGGTGGTGGAGATCGTCTTCACCCGCCTGCACGCCGGCGGCAAGTTCGACAAACGCGCCGGCGGCGCCTATTCGTTTTCCGGCGGGCTGCACGGGGTCGGCGTGTCGGTGACCAATGCCCTGGCGCGGCGGCTCGACGTGACGGTCTGGCGCGACGGCAAGGCGCACGCGATGAGCTTTGCCGACGGCGAGGTTCGCGAGAAGCTGGCGGCCCGCGCGGCGAGCAGCGGCGAGCCGAAGACCGGCACGCGGGTGACCGTCTGGCCCAATCCCAGGTACTTCGACACCGAGACGATCCCGCTCGACGAACTCGAACGGCTGCTGCGCAGCAAGGCGGTGCTGCTGCCCGGGACGACGGTGACCATGTCGGTCGAGCAGACCGGCCGCAGCCAGAGGTGGCGCTACGACGGCGGGCTGCAGCAGTACCTGCTCGGTGCGCTGGGAGCCGATCCCGTGGCGCCGCCGTTCGAGGCGGAGGGCTACGCCGGCGCCGACGACGAGGCCTTTGCCGAGGGCGAGGGCGCGCGCTGGGTGCTGGCGTGGACCGAGGAAGGGCCGCTCGCCCGCGAGTCGTACGTGAACCTGATCCCGACGCCGGCCGGCGGCACGCACGAGGCGGGCCTGCGCGAGGGAATGTTCAACGCCGTGCGCGCCTTCATCGACGCGCACAGCCTGCTGCCGAAGGGCGTGAAGCTGATGTCCGAGGACGTCTTCGCGCGCGCCAGTTTCGTGCTGACTGCCAGGGTGCTCGATCCGCAGTTCCAGGGGCAGATCAAGGAGCGGCTGAACAGCCGCGACGCCCTGCGCCTGGTCGCGGGCCAGGTGAAGCCGCAGCTGGAGATCTGGCTCAACCAGCATCCGGAATTCGGCCGGGCGCTGGCCGACCTGGTCATTCGCCAGGCGCAGGCGCGCGCCCGCGCGGCGCAGAAGGTGGAGAAGAAGAAGGGCTCCGCGGTGGCCGTGCTGCCGGGCAAGCTGACCGACTGCGAGTCGACCGACGTGACGCGCAACGAGCTTTTCCTGGTCGAGGGCGACTCGGCCGGCGGCTCGGCCAAGATGGGCCGCGACAAGGAGTTCCAGGCCATCCTGCCGCTGCGCGGCAAGGTGCTCAACACCTGGGAAGTCGAGCGCGACCGGCTGTTCGCCAATGCCGAGGTGCACGACATCGCGGTGGCGATCGGCGTCGATCCGCACGGGCCCGGCGACGAGCCGGACCTTTCGGGCCTGCGCTACGGCCGGATCTGCGTGCTCGCCGATGCGGACGTCGACGGCTCGCATATCCAGGTGCTGCTGCTGACGCTGTTCTTCCGTCACTTCCCGAAGTTGATCGAGCGTGGCCACGTCTTCGTCGCCCGGCCGCCGCTGTTCCGCGTCGACGTGCCTTCCGCCGGCAGGCGGCCGGCACGGCGCCTGTACTGCCTCGACGACCACGAATTGGACACCACGCTCGCCAAGCTGGCCGACGAGGGTGTGCGCGAGGGCAGCTGGACGATCGCCCGCTTCAAGGGGCTGGGCGAGATGAGCGCGGAGCAGCTGTGGGAGACGACGCTGTCGCCCGACACGCGCCGGCTGCTGCCGGTGACGCTCGGCGGGCAGGCGCTGGCCGAGACGATCGGCACCATGACGATGCTGATGGGCCGCGGCGAAGCAGCCGCCCGCCGCGCCTGGATCGAGGAGCACGGCAACGAGGTGGAAGCGGACATCTAGGGTCGGCGGCGGACGACCGCCTTGCCTGTCCGCGGCGGCTGCGTTTCGTCGCACGCAGCCGCGTTCCGTCGCAAGGCGATGGCGGACCGGGCCGGTGGACCCGACAATCCGCGCCACAAATCAGGATTCGGCCGCCCGCGCCCTCGCCGAGGCGCGGCGGTCGCCGGGGGAAAGCATGGGCAAGAGCAGCAAGCGCTGGATGGTGCTGGCGGGACTCGCGGTCGCGATCGGCGTCGGGGTTCTGCTCGCCGCCCAGACCGGCGTCGTGAAGATCGGCGCCAAGGCCGAGCAGAAGAAGAAGGAGCCGCCGCCGCTGGCTTTCGCGGCCACCGACATCGTGCGGCTGGCGCCGCACAGGCTGTCGGTCGAACTGGCGATGCCCGGCACGGTGCAGGCCTTCAACCAGGCCACCGTGCGCTCCAAGCTGTCGGCCGAGGTGCGGCGGCTGCCGGTGCGCGAGGGCGACCGCGTCGCCGCCGGCCAGGTGATCGCCGAGTTCGACACCGCCCAGCTGCGCAACCAGCTGGCGGAGCGGCAGGCCACGCTCGAGTCGGCGCGGGCGACGCTGGCGCAGACCGAGCGCACGCGCGCCTCCAACGCGCAGCTGGTCAAGCAGAGCTTCATCTCCAAGAACGCCTTCGACACCGCCGACGATGCCTACCGCGCGCAGGCCGCGGCGGTGCAGGCGGCCGAGGCGCAGTTGGCGCAGACGCAGCTGCTGCTTTCGGACGCGGTGGTCCGCGCGCCGATCGCCGGCCAGGTGGCCAAGCGCTACGTGCAGCCGGGCGAGAAGGTCGCCTTCGATGCGCCGCTGCTGCACATCGTGGACCTGGCGCGCCTCGAACTGCAGGCGCAGGCGCCGGTGGCCGACGTGGCGCGGATCGCGCAGGGGGCGGAGGTCGAGGTCGAGATCGAGGGCCTGCCCGGCCAGCCCTACAGAGGCCGCATCGACCGCATCAATCCAACCACCGAGGCGGGTTCGCGGATGATCGCCGTCTACGTGATGTTGCCGAACGACGACGGCAGGCTGCGCGGCGGCATGTTTGCCAAGGTCAGGCTGCAGGTGGGCAGCGACGCACCGGTGCCGGCGCTGCCGGTCACCGCGGTGCAGGACGACCGCGGCCAGAGCTACGTCTGGATCGTCGCCGAAGGCAAGCTCGCCCGCCGCAATGTCGTCACCGGCGCGCGCGACGAGCGCGCGCAGCGCATCGAGATCACCTCGGGCCTGAGCGGAACCGAGCAAGTGATCGGCACCAAGTTCGACAACCTGCGCGAAGGCATGCTGGCCAACATCGTCACCGCCGAGCCGAAGGTGGCGGTGCGCGTCAGCCTGGCGCTGGCGGACTGAGGCGCGCCGGGGCAATGCCATGTGGGTGACGCGCGTATCGATCAACCACCCGGTGTTCGCGACCATGGTGATGGTCGCGCTCACCGTGCTCGGCCTGTTCTCCTATGCGCGGCTGGGCGTCGAGCCGATGCCCGACGTCGCGCCGCCCGGCGTGCAGATCTGGGTCAACTATCCGGGCGCCTCGCCGGAGCAGGTCGAGAACGACCTCGCCAAGCCGATCGAGAACGCCGTGAACACGGTGGCCGGCGTCAAGCGGATCCTGTCGCGCTCCGACGAGGGCCGCTCGCTGACCTGGGTCGAGTTCCGCCTCGACGTCGACACCACGCGGGCGATGCAGGAGGTGCGCGACAAGCTGGCGCAGATCCGCGCCAGCTTCCCGCGCGACGCCAAGGACCCGATCGTGCAGCGGGCGGAGACCGAGAACGACGAGCCGGTCGCCTCGTTCGCGCTGATGGGGCAGGGCCGCACGCCGCGCGAACTGACGCTGATCGCCGAGCAGATCGTGCAGAAGGGCTTCGAGCGCGTCAACGGCGTCGGCCGGGTCGACCTCGGCGGCACGGTGACGCGGCAGGTGCAGGTGCGCGTCGACCCGGCCAGGTTGACCGCGCACGGACTGAGCGTCGACCAGGTGGTCCAGGCGTTGCGCACGGCCAACGTCAGCGTCCCGGTAGGCACGATCTCCAACCTGACCTCGGAATCGATCGTCCGCGTCGACGGCCGCCTGTCCTCGCCGGCCGAGTTCGGCAAGATCATCGTCGCCCGCCGCGGCGGCGTGCCGATCCTGCTCGGCCAGGTGGCCGAGGTGGTCGACGCCGAGGCCGAGCGCCGTTCGCTCACCCGCGTCGACGGCCAGCCGGCGATCGGCGTCTGGGTGTTCAAGGCGCAGGACGCCAACATCGTCGAGGTCGGCCGGCAGCTGAAGGCGGCCGCCGCCGACATCGCCAAGCAGCTGCCGGCGGGCACCGAGCTGAAGTTCATGTGGGCGATGGCCGATTTCGTCGAGCAGTCGGTCGACAACGTCAAGCGCACCATCGTCGAGGGCGCGGCGCTCACGGTGCTGATCGTCTTCCTGTTCCTCGGCAGCTGGCGCAGCACGGTGATCACCGGGCTGACGCTGCCGATCGCGGTGATCGCCACCTTCATCGCCATCCACGCCTTCGGCTTCACGCTGAACTACATGACGCTGATGGCCCTGTCGCTGTGCATCGGCCTGCTGATCGACGACGCGATCGTCGTGCGCGAGAACATCGTGCGCCACATCCGCATGGGCAAGGACCACCACACGGCGGCGCGCGAGGGCACCGACGAGATCGGCCTGGCGGTGCTGGCCACCACCTTCTCGATCGTCGCGGTGTTCGTGCCGATCGCCTTCATGAGCGGCATCGTCGGCAAGTTCTTCTATCCGTTCGGCATGACGGTGGTGGTCGCCGTGCTGCTGTCGCTGTTCGTCAGCTTCACCCTCGACCCGATGCTCTCCGCGGTGTGGCGCGATCCGCCGCAGGGAGCCAAGGACGTGCCGGTGATCGGCCGCCTGCTGACCGCGTTCGACCGCTGGGTCGAACGCTGGCACGAGATCTACGATCGCCTGCTGCGGTTGGCGCTCGAACGCCGCAAGACGACCCTGGCGATCGCCACCGCCAGCTTCCTCGCCAGCATCCCGATCGCCGGCATCGTCGGCGGCGAGCTGATGCCCGAGGCCGACCAGAGCTTCACCAGCGTCCGGCTGACCATGCCGGTCGGCTCCAGCCTCGAGTACGCCGACGAGCGCGTCAGGCGCGTCGAGGAGGTGTTGAAGGGGTTCAGGGAGATCGCCTCGATCGACACCAGCATCGGCGTCGACGGCGCGCGCAACACCGCGCGCATCAACCTGAAGCTGGTGCCGCGCGCCGAGCGCGATCGCTCGCAGAAGAAGATCGAGGAGGCGATCCGCAAGGAAGTGGCCGGCATTCCGGGAGTTCAGCTGACGGTGGGCTTCGGCGGCGCGATCTATGTCGCGTTGCTGGGCAACGACCAGGAGGCGATGAACCGCGTCATCGCCGACTTCCGCAACAAGGTGGCGCTGATCCGCGGCGTGACCGACATCGACATCTCGGTCAAGGACGGCACGCCTGCGCTGGCGGTGCGGCTGAAGCCGGAGCTGGCCGCCGAGTACGGCATCACCCACGCGCAACTGGGCAGCACGCTGCGCGCGCTGATCGGCGGCGAGAACTCCGGCTACTGGCTGGCGCCGGACGGCCAGAACTACGAGGTGATCACCCAGTTGCCGCGCGCCAGCCGCACGGTGATCGACGACATCGCCAACCTGAACATCGCCACCGGGCGGGTGCGCGCCGACAACTCCGCCGAGGTGGTGCCGCTGCGTGCCATCGCCACCGTCGAGCGGACCTTCAACCCGGAGAACATCCGCCGCCAGGACCTGCAGCGACGGGTGGCCCTGTTCGCCAACGTCGAGGGCCGGCCGGCCGGCGACGCCGGGGAGGAGGTGCAGGCGCTGGTCAAGTCCTACGAGCTGCCGCCCGGGCTGCGCTTCGACGTCGGCGGCCAGATCCGCGACCAGCAGGAGGTGGGCAGCGCGATCATGAGCGCACTGCTGCTCGCGGTGATCTTCATCTACATCGTGCTGGCGTCGCAGTTCGGCAGCTTCATCCAGCCGGTCGCCATCATGGCCTCGCTGCCGCTGTCGATCGTCGGCGTCATGCTGGCGCTGCTGGTCACCGGCACGACGATGAACATCTTCTCGATGATCGGCATCGTCTTCCTGATGGGGCTGGTGACCAAGAACGCCATCCTGCTGGTGGACTTCGCCAACCAGGGACAGAAGCGCGGCCTGTCGCGGACGGAGGCGCTGATCGCCGCCGGCCAGGTGCGACTGCGGCCGATCCTGATGACCACCGCGGCGATGACCTTCGGCATGCTGCCGCTGGCGCTCGGCCTGGGCGAGGGCGCCGAGCAGCAGGCGCCGATGGGCCGCGCCATCATCGGCGGCGTGATCACCTCGACGCTGCTGACCCTGGTCGTGGTGCCGGTCATCTACTCCTACCTCGACGCCTTCGAGGCCCGCTGGCGCAAGGGCGGCCATCGCGCGCCGCGCGGCGGGGCCGCTGCCCTGACCAGCCAGCCGGCCGACGAGCAGAAGTAGCGCAGCCTGCCCGGCAATCGGCGGCGCCGGGCGAACTCGTTTAGCCTCTGCGGCGAGTTGGCCACGGGTGCCCGGGCAGTCGTTGCGACCGCCTGGCCAGGCGCCGTGGCGGTCGCGCGTCCGTCGCGCGTTCAACCGCAGGGGTCCCATGAAAGAAGCGCGGTTCCACGGCGTCTTTCCCTACCTGGGCTCGCCGATCGGCGATGAAGGCAAGGTCAGGGAGGCGGTCCTCGCGCGCCTGTGCGAGGACCTGATCGAGGCGGGCGTGCACGGGCTGACGCCGCTCGGTTCGACCGGCGAGTTCGCCTACCTCAGCCGGCCGCAGAAGCGGCGCGTCGTCGAGGTGGTGATCGAGGCCGCCGCCGGCCGCGTGCCGGTGGTGGCCGGAGTGGCCTCGACCACCACGGCCGATGCGCTGGACCAGGCGCGCGAGTGGGAGCGGCTGGGCTGCGACGGCATCCTGGCGGTGCTGGAGGCCTATTTCCCGGTCGACGACGACGGCGTGTACGCGTACTTCAAGGCGATCGGCGAGTCGGTCGGGCTACCGGTGGTCCTGTACACGAACCCCAGCTTCCAGCGCTCGGACCTCAGCCTGCCCGTGATCGAGCGGCTGAGCCGCGTGCCGAACATCCGCTACATCAAGGACGCCTCGGTCAATACCGGACGCCTGCTGTCGATCATCAACCGCGTCGAGGGGCGGATGCAGGTGTTCGCCGCCTCGTCGCACATTCCGGCCTGCGTGATGCTGATCGGCGGCGTCGGCTGGATGGCCGGCCCGGCCTGCGTCGCACCGCGCGCCAGCGTCGAGTTGTACGACCTGTGCCGGCGCGGCGACTGGCCGGCGGCGATGGAAAGGCAGCGACCGCTGTGGGCGCTGAACCAGGCCTTCGCCAGGCACAACCTCGCCGCCTGCATCAAGGGCGGGCTCGAACTGCAGGGCTACGCGGTCGGCGCGCCGCTGCCGCCGCAGGCGCCGCTGTCGGCCGACGGCGTCGAGGACGTGCGCAATGCGCTGACGGCGATCGGCGCGCTGTAGGGATCGCGCGGCGCAACGGCTTTTAGGACCGCTCCCCTGCAGCCGATGATGGACACCCCGCGCATCGCCACCGGCCACCTCCGCATCCATCGCTTCACCGCGCTCGAGCCCGGGCCGCGGCTGATCGTCACCGGCGCGGTGCACGGCAACGAGACCGCCGGTACGCGCGGCATCGAGCGCGTGCTCGGCGAGATCGAGCGCGGCGAGGTGTCGATCGTGCGCGGCGCGGTGACCTTCGTGCCGGTGACCAACCCGCTCGCCTACGCGAAGGGGCAGCGCTTCGGCGACCGCAACCTCAACCGGCGCCTGCTGCCGATCGCCTGCCCGCGGGACAACGAGGACCGGATCGCCAACGTCCTGTGCCCGCTGCTCGCCGAACACGACGTGCTGCTCGACCTGCACAGCTTCCGCAGCCCCGGCGAGCCGTTCGCGCTGCGTGGCCCAGCGGATAACAGCGGCGCGCTCGAGCCCTTTGCGCATGCCGAGGACGAGGCCCGGCTGTGCGCGCACCTCGGCGTCCGGCGCGTGGTCGACGGTTGGATGGAGGCCTATGCGGCTGGCGTGGCCCGGCGGCGGCAGCTGCGCCTGACTCCCGATGCGGTGAACGAAGACCCCGCTTACGGGATCGGCACCACCGAGTACATGCGCTCGGTCGGCGGCTATGCGGTCACGCTCGAATGCGGCCAGCACGAGGATCCGGCCGGCCCCGCGGTGGCGCGGTACGCGATCCGTCAGGCACTGGCGCTGCTGGGCATCGCCGACCTGCCGTTGGCACCGCCGCAGGGGCCGTTCGAGTGCCTGACGCTGGCGACCGTGACCGACCGCCACGCCCCGGGCGACCGCTTCGTCCGGGCCTGGACCAGCTTCGATCCGCTTGCCGACGGCGAACTGATCGCGCTGCGTGCCGACGGAGCGGAGGTCCGCGCCGCCGAGGCCGGCCGGATCGTGTTCCCGGACCACGCAGCGCTGCCCGGCCACGAGTGGTTCTACCTCGCGCGGCCCAGCACGCGGCCCCTCTGAGGCCGCCGCCCGACTTGGCGGCCTGTCCACTTGCATGCAAACTGGCGCGGTTCGCGGCCATCGCGATGACTATTAGTGCCCACGAGGGCCGGAGGAGGAGACGATGAAAGAGCACGAACTACGCGCCCTGATCGCGGACGTGAGGAGCGGCGAGGTGTCGCGCCGCGTATTCATCCAGCAGATGGTCGGCCTCGGGCTGACGGTGCCGATGGCCTCGATGCTGCTGATGCACGCCGGCGTGGCGCAGGCGCAGGCGCAGGCGGCGCCGGCCTACAAGCCGGCCAAGCGCGGCGGCGGCGGCGTGCTCAAGGTGCTGTGGTGGCAGGGTGCCACCCTGTTGCAGCCGCACTTTGCCAACGGCACCAAGGACCAGGAAGGATCGCGCATCTTCTACGAGCCGCTGGCGGTCTGGGATGCCGAGGGCAACCTGGTGCCGATCCTCGCCGCCGAGATCCCGACCCGGGACAACGGCGGACTGTCGGCCGACGGCAGGTCGGTGACCTGGAAGCTGAAGAAAGGGGTCACCTGGCACGACGGCCAGCCTTTCACTGCCGACGACTGCGTGTTCACCTGGGAATACGCGAAGGACCCGGCCACTGCTGCGGTCACCACCGGCGTGTACAAGGATGTCACGGTGACGAAGGTCGATTCGCACACCATCCGCGTCACCTTCCCCAAGCCGACGCCGTTCTGGGCCACCGCCTTCTGTGCTGCCGAGGGAATGATCATCCCGAAGCACGTCTTCGGCCCGTACATCGGCGCGAAGTCGCGCGAAGCGCCGGGCAACCTGAAGCCGATCGGTACCGGGCCGTACAAGTTCGTCGACTTCAAGCCCGGCGACATGGTGCGCGGCGAGATCTACGCCAACTACCACATGCCGAACCGGCCGTTCTTCGACGCCATCGAGATGAAGGGCGGCGGCGATGCCACTTCGGCGGCGCGCGCGGTGTTGCAGACCGGCGAATTCGACTACGCGTGGAACCTGCAGGTCGAGGACGAGGTGCTCAAGCGGCTGGAGGCCGGCGGCAAGGGCCGCGCGATCATCGTCGACAGCGGTGACGTCGAGTTCATCCAGCTGAACACCAAGGACCCGTG
>JBHJND010000100.1:0-2419 GCA_048497655.1 Caballeronia novacaledonica | reverse complement strand
CTCGACGTAGTCCTCGGCGCGCACCGCCAGCACCTGGCCGCGCGCGAGCCGCACGAAGATCGGCGTGGCGGTGATGCCGATGGCGATCATCGCGTTGCCGAGGCTCGGGCCGAGGAAGGCGGCCAGCGCGATGGCGAGGATGAGGAACGGGATCGCCAGCATGGCGTCGGTGATGCGGCTCACCACCGCGTCGACGGCGCCGCCGACGTAGCCGGCCAGCATGCCGAGCGGCACGCCGACACCGACGGCGATGGTCACCGAGATCACGCCGGCGGCGAGCGAGGCCCGCCCGCCCCAGATCACGCGCGAGAGCAGGTCGCGGCCGACCTCGTCGGTGCCAAACCAGTTGGCACCGTCGGGCGCCTTGCGCACCATGGCGAAACTGGTGGCGAGCGGGTCGAACGGCGCCAGCCACGGTGCCAGCAGCGCCAAAGCCGCCATCAGCACGACCACGAGAAGGCCGAAGACCGCCGTGCGCCGCGCCAGCAGCCGCCTCAGCGCGCGCCGTGCCGGGCTGTCGTGCGCCGCTGCGGGCGCA
The DNA here is from genome assembly GCA_048497655.1 of Caballeronia novacaledonica. GTDB lineage: Bacteria > Pseudomonadota > Gammaproteobacteria > Burkholderiales > Burkholderiaceae_F > JADJWR01. The sequence continues at coordinate 1,881 of JBHJND010000100.1, read as the reverse complement.
GCCGCGGGCAACGGGACGGCCGCCATCGCCTAGTCCCTCAGCCGCGGGTTGACCAGCACGTACAGCACATCGGCCAGCAGGTTGAGCAGGATGTACACGGTGGCGGTGACCAGCACCACGCCCTGCACCACCGCGTAGTCGCGGTTGAACACCGCATCGACGATCAGCTTGCCGAAGCCGGGGATCGAGAACACCTGCTCGGTCAGCACCGCGCCGGAGAGCAGCGTGCCGAACTCCAGCGCGCCCAGCGTGATCACCGGCGTGAGCGCGTTGCGCAGCGCGTGCTTGAGGATCACCTTCTTCTCGACCAGGCCCTTGGCGCGCGCGGTGCGCACGTAGTCGCTCTGCATCGCCTGCAGCATCGCCGAGCGCATGTGCCGCATCAGCACGGCGGCGATCGCGTTGCCGAGCACGAAGGCCGGCATCACGGTGGTGGCGAGCGACTGCCGCCAGTCCTCGAACGGGCTGACGAAGCCGGAGGCCGGCAGCCAGCCGAGCTTCACCGAGAACAGGAAGATCAGCATGATGCCGAGCCAGAAATTCGGCGTCGACAGCCCCCACAGCGCGAACACGTTGGCGCCGACGTCCCAGCTGCTCCCCTTCTTCACCGCCGACAGGATGCCGGCCGGAATGCCGATCGCCAGCGCGAAGGCCATCGCCATCGTCGCCAGCTGCACGGTGACCGGCAGCTTGGCGGCGATCAGCTCCGAGACCGGCTGCTTGATGCGCATCGACTCGCCGAGGTTGCCGGTGAGCACGTTGCCGACCCAGTAGACGTACTGCACCGGCAGCGGCTGGTCGAGCCGGTACTGCCTGCGGATCTGCTCGATCACCGCCGGGTCGCGCTCCTCGCCGGCCATCACCAGCGCCGGGTCGCCCGGCAGCAGCTGCTGCAGGCCGAAGATGATCACCGACACCAGGAACAGCGTCGGCACCAGCTGCAGCAGCCGCCTGGGCAGGAACTTCAGCATGCTGCCAGCAGGCGCACGCCTCGCGCCCGCGCGGGGGCGACGACCCCGCCCGCTGACGACGCGGTTCGCCTGGCCTGCGGAGTCACTTCAGCTCGAGGTCGGTCACCCGGATCAGGCCGTCGGGCATCACCTTGAAGCCGGCGAGCTTCGGGCCGTGCGCGAACAGCAGCGTGCGGTGGTACAGGTAGATCACGCCGCCCCGCGGCAGGATCTCGGCGGCGGCCTGCTCGTACAGCGTCTTGCGCACCGAGAACGTGGTGGCGGTGCGCGCCTGCGTCAGCAGTTCGTCGACCTTCTGGTCGCAGTACTTGCCGTAGTTCAGCGGGCCGTTGCAGGCGGCGAAGGAAAAGATGTTGCCGTCCGGGTCGGTGCGGCCGCTCCAGGCGAGGAAGTACAGGTTGAAGTTGCCCTTCTCCGCCTCGTTCAGCGAGGTGGCGAACTCGGTGACGCGGATCTTCAGGTCGAAGCCGGCCTCGGCGGCCATCGCCTGCATCACCTCGGCCACGGCGCGGCTCTCCGGGTTGTTGGGCACCATGAAGTCGACCGCGATCGGGGTGGCTACGCCCGCCTCCTTGACCAGTGCGCGCGCCTTCGCCACGTCGCGCTTCGGCGTAGGGAACTTGTCCATGTGATACGGACTGGCCGGCGGCACCCATTGGTTGTCGACCTTGTGCAGGCCGTTGAAGACCACCTTGTTGATCGTCTCGCGGTCGAGCGCCAGCTCGAACGCCTGCCGCACCTTCGGGTTCCTGCCGAGCGGCGTGTTGGCCTTCTCGCCGTTGGCGAGATTGATCGTCAGCCCCTGGTAGCCGAGCTCGGTGCCGGTGGCCAGGCGCAGCTTCGGGTCTTTCTTCACCTCGTCGACGTCGGTGGCCAGCATCCGCTCGAGCAGGTCGAGCTGGCCGGACTT
>JBHJND010000099.1:0-4831 GCA_048497655.1 Caballeronia novacaledonica | reverse complement strand
CGTCGGGACTGCACGCCAAGACCTTCGCCGTCGACCGCACGCGCATCTTCGTCGGCTCGTTCAACTTCGACCTGCGCTCGGCGCTGCTGAACACCGAGATGGGCCTGGTGATCGACAGCCCGCTGCTGGCGCAGGCGATGGCCGAAGGCTTCGACACCGGCGTGCCGCTGGCGGCGTACGAGGTCGTGCTCGGGCCGGACGGCAGCAGCCTGCAGTGGATCGAGCGGACCGCCGCCGGCGAGAGGCGCTACGACACCGAGCCGGAAACGAGCTTCCTTAAACGCCTGGGCGTCGGCACGATGTCGATTCTGCCGATCGACTGGCTGCTCTAGGCGCCGCGACCGAGGCCCGGGCCGCCTGACCGGCCGCGGTCGCCGCAGCAGCGCGCGGCGGGTCAGTCCATGCCGACGCTGGCCTCGATACGGAAGAACTGCTCGGCCCTGCGGTTGGCCTCGCCGCGATGGCTGTTGCGGTCGTCCGGCGTGGCGTCGAAGTCGATCTTGGTGGCGAGAACCGCCCGGCAGGTCATGTACGCCTTGGCCTTCGGCTCGGTCACGGCGTCCAGCTGGTTGCCGATCAGGTCGACCAGCTGCGCCTTGCGGCGGAACAGCGCCTTCTGCCCCTCGAGGTCCTTCGGCTGCTCGGCCATCAGGCCGCTGATGCAGTCGTAGTAGATCTTCCCGCCACACCATTGCGGCAGCTTCAGCCCCGGCAGCTCGGGGGCCGCCGGGCCGAGGTGCAGGCGCACCTGCAGCAGGGTCGCCAGCATCTGGTCCTGGTAGGCCTGTGCGTGCTGGTAGCGCGCCAGTTCGCACGACTCGCAGTCGGGCGAAATCTCCTCCCACAGCCAGTCGAACAGGCTGCCGCGCGACTCGCGCTGGCGGGCCACCGCGGAGGTGTCCAGCGAGCGCAGGTAATCGATCGACAAGCCCGACGCCTCGCAGGTCTGCGTCTGCCAGGCCGCCAGCAGGTCGGCGTCGCTGGCGCTCGGCTTGGGGCCGTGCGGCATCAGGTCGGCGCGCACCAGCAGGCGGTTGGCCTGCTCGTCGTAGGCGAAGCTGATCCGCCGCCAGGCGATCGGCCAGTCCGACAGGGAACTGACGTTCAGCTCCAGCAGCGGCTGGCGGGCCAGCGCCCGGTGCACCGCCCAGAAGCCGCGGTGGGTGTGCGCCGACAGGTACACCAGCGGATGGTCGAGGTACTCCATCAGGTTGCGCAGCAGGATCCGCGTCGGCAGTCCGAGCGAGTTCCAGTTGTGGTGACCGGCGAAGACGACGATGTCGCCCTTGCGCGCCGCCTGCGCCACCCACTGGCTGACGATGCCGATCTGGTCGGGGTGCACGTGCCCCATGCTGCCGGGGCTGCGGCCGAGGATGGTGTCCACCGTGCTGACCAGCGGGCCGGACTGGTTGGTGTCCAGCCCGATGACGATGACGTCGCGGGTCGCGCCCGGCGCGCGCGGCAGCTTCAGGCGCTGGGCGAGGAAGGAGTCGGCGTAGCCGGTGCCCTCGACGACGTTGGCCTCGATCGCCGAGACGAAGAAGTCCGGATCCGGATGGCGCCAGCTGATCCGGTGCTGCCCGTCCTTTGGCGGCGCCGTCAGGCCCGGCATCAACTGTTCCATCGACGAATACTCGGTCAGATACAGGGAGATGAAGTCGCGCTTGCTGAAGGCCTCGTTGCCGGTCTTGTGCTGCGTGTCCTTCGGCGCCGCGCCGCGGCGGCAGGCAGCGTTCCACTTGGCCACACCGCGGTCGCGCATTGCGCTGAAGACGTCGTAGCGGTAGATGCCGAACATCAGCCCGTCGTGGTTGCCCGGCAGGATGGCGCCGGGGCGGCCGGTGGAGCGGAAGACGCGGCTCATGCGCTCCGCTTCCGAGCGGCACGACAGGTCCATCACGTCGCCGAGGTGCAGCCACGGCTCGTCGGGGTTGGCCTGCAAGGCCCACTCCATGATGCGGCGGCCGAACAGCGGCTGCTCCGGCGGCCGCTGGGTGACTTCGACATAGGCGTCGATAGCGTTGTCGTTGTCGTGCAGCGGGTGGCCGGTCGACTCGTGCTCCTGCGTGTCGCCGAGCGCGGTGATCGGCAGCGTCAGCGTGATGTAGCGGGCCGCGGGCTCCTCGCCCGGGCCGGGCTGCGGCTTGAAGCCGGCGCAGCCGGCCAGCGCAAAGGCAAGCGCCACGCCGAGCGCGGGGATCCATGTCGGCCAGGCGCGGCAACCGCGGCGCGGCAGGGGCAGGGGGACCGGATCTCTCATGAAGCTGTTTGCCGATGGGCCGAACCGCGTGGCGACGCATGCTAGCGGAACGGCCGTCGCGACGGGAGCGCCACCTCGTGTCGGCAAGGCGGTGCGTGCATGCGGTGCACGGCGGCTCTTGTCTTCCACCGCGCGGTTACGGCCGGGAGCCGAAGGCGCGCTGGAAGGCCTACTTCAGGCTGAAGTCGACCCGCGAGCCGCGCCCCTTTTCCTTGATCCCGTCGCCGCCCAACTTCGGCGCCACCAGGAAGACGCGCTCCGGCGCGATCCTGCCGGTTTCGACGAGCCAGGTCTTGACGCTCTGCGCGCGCTCGTTGGCGAGCCGGCGCAGGTCCTCGTCGGTTGCGCTGGCGTGGGTGAGCAGCAGCGTTTCCATCTCCGGCACCGGGAGGTCCTTGACGAAGCCGATGACGTTGCGCGGCTTGGGAAAGTCGGCGGCGCGATAGGCGGCGGTCAGGTACTTCGGGTACTCGGCGGCGTCGACCGCGACATCGGCGGCGTCCGCCGCCTTGCCGAGTTCCTTTGCCTTCTGCGCCCGCACCTGGCGGTCGAGCGAGGCTTTGCGCAGGCCCTCGCGATCGGCATCGGGATCGACGCGGCCGGCGATGTCCAGCTTCAGCGCCGGGCGGTCGGCGAGGGCCTTGCCGATGCTCTGCAGCTTGGCTTGCGCATCGGCGCCGAGCTGCGCCGAGCCCAGCGCGAACTCGACATAGGAAAGCTCCTCGCCGCCGCCGACCAGCGAGCCGATCAGCGCGAACGGCGAGGTGACGACTTTCACTAACAGGTTGACGATGACGCGAACGATCAGGCCGCCGACGCTGAACTGCGGATCGTCGATCGAGCCGGAGATCGGCAGGTCGATGTCGATGACGCCGTTGCGGTCCTTGAGCAGCGCCACGGCGAGCAGCACCGGCAGCTTGGTCGCCGTCGGGCTCTCCACCTTATCGCCGAAGGTGAGCTGGTCCAGCACGACCCGGTTCTCGGCGCTGAGCTTGCGGTTCTCGATGAAGTACTTGACGTCCATCGACAGCTTGCCCTTCTCGATGCCATAGCCGGCGTACTTGGCGGAATACGGCGACAGCGGCGGCAACTCGATGTCGCGCGCCGAGGCCTTGATGTCGACGAACAGTTCCGCAGCCAGCGGGTTGACGCGTCCGGAGATCTCCACCGGGGCGGTGTTGTCGACCTTGCCGCGCAGTTCCAGGTCGCCCGCGGTCTGCGGGGTCAGGCGGCCGACCGCGCCGGCGAGGCCGGTCAGGTTGGCGGAGTAGTTCGGCTTGATGAAGAAGTCGCTGAAGTTGACGTTGCCGCCCGCCAGCGTGATCCGGCCGATGCTGATGTTCGGCGGCAGTCCTTTCGTGGTGGGCGGCGCGGCTGCGGGCTTCTCCGCCGCCGCGCTCGGGCCATCGGCGCGGGTCGTGGCGTCCGCGACGGCGCCGGGCCGGGCCAGCAGGTTCTGCACGTTCAGCGTGCCGTCGGCGTTGAGGATCAGGCGCGAATAGAAGTCGGTCAGCGCGACTTCGTCGACCGAGACCTGCAGCGGCTCGAGCACGGCGTTGATCCGGCCGAGGTGCAGCGACTTCCATCGCAGCAGGCTGGCCTGCTTCGGCTTGTCGATGCTGGCGAAGTCGTTGACGTCGACGTCGCCGGAGAAGCTGCCCTTGGGTCGGCCGCCGGCGAGATCGAATGCGAGCTGCCCCTTCGCCCGGACGCTGCCGGACGTGACGGCCGCGTTTGCATGCGGGTCGAGGAAAGGCTGCAGCGGCACCAGCGCGATGTTTTGCAGATCGACGCGCACGTTGCCGGCTACCGGGTTGGTGGTCATCGGGCCGGCGACCGCCACGCGCCCCTTGCCGTCGACAGTGGCCCGCACGTCGATCGTGCCCCTGGCGCCGCGCGCGTTGGAGAAGTTGCGGTACGTACCCTCGATCGGCGCGGCGACGACCTTGAACGGCGCGGGCAGCGCCAAGTCCTCGTACACGACGCGAAAACGGCCGAAGCGGACCAGCTCGGCCTCGGCCACCCAGCCCGCGTCGCCGCCGGGCGTCGTCGTGACCTGGCCGGTCTGCGCCGTCGTCTTGAACAGGCGCGTGAAATTGAAGGTGCCGTCCTGCTTGCGCGTGATGTGGCCGAAGCCGTCGGACGCCACGATCTCGCCGAGCGAGATCCGCTGCCGGGCGAGATCGACCGTGCCGCCGTTGACCTGCACCCCGGCCAGCCGCCACTGCGGCGTCTGCTCGCCCGGAAAGGTCAGCTTCAGCGAACGCACGGCGGCCTTGATGTCGGTGACCTGCAAGGCGGGCGGCGGGCCGGTCCCCGCCAGCGCCACGCGCGCATCGAGGTCGAGCAGGCCGTCGTCGACCTGCAGGTTGAGCAGGCTCTCGTAGTAGGGGAAGAGGTCGGCCAGGCGGAAGGCCTTGATCTCGAGGCGCCCAGCCGCAGCCAGCGGCTCCGGCTGCAGGTCGCCGTCGTAGGCGAACGCCGCGCCGGTGCTCGTTTCGTAGCTGGCCTTCACCGTAGCGCGCGCACCGGGCGCATTCGACAGGTTGCCGACTTCGACGTTGACCTTGC
>JBHJND010000098.1:0-1881 GCA_048497655.1 Caballeronia novacaledonica | reverse complement strand
GCTCGAACGAAGCGGGCGTGGCGCCGCCGGTGATCTCGTTGGCGAGTTCGTCGAGGGTGTAGCCGACCGCCAGCTTGGCCGCCACCTTGGCGATCGGGAAGCCGGTCGCCTTCGAGGCCAGCGCCGAGGAGCGCGACACGCGCGGGTTCATCTCGATCACCACCATCCGCCCGTCGCGCGGGTCGATGGCGAACTGCACGTTGCTGCCGCCGGTGTCGACGCCGATCTCGCGCAGTATGGCGATGCTGGCGTTGCGCAACAGCTGGTATTCCTTGTCGGTCAGCGTCTGCGCCGGCGCCACGGTGATCGAGTCGCCGGTGTGGATGCCCATCGGGTCGAAGTTCTCGATCGAGCAGACGATGATGCAATTGTCAGCCCGGTCGCGCACCACCTCCATCTCGAACTCCTTCCAGCCGAGCAGCGACTCCTCGATCAGCAGCTCTTTGGTCGGCGACAGGTCCAGCCCGCGCTGGCAGATGGTGACGAACTCCTCCATGTTCCAGGCCACGCCGCCGCCGGTGCCGCCGAGCGTGAAGCTGGGCCGGATCACCACCGGGAAGCCGAGGCTCGCCTGCACCTCCATCGCCTCCGGCAGCGAGTGGGCGATGCCGGAGCGCGCCGAGCCCAGGCCGATGCGCGTCATCGCCTCCTTGAACTTCAGCCGGTCCTCGGCCTTGGCGATCGCCTCCGGCGAGGCGCCGATCAGCTGCACCCCGTAGCGCTTCAGCACGCCGTTGGCGTGCAGGTCCATCGCGCAATTGAGCGCCGTCTGCCCGCCCATGGTCGGCAGGATCGCGTCGGGCCGCTCGCGGGCGATGATCCGCTCGACCACCTGCCAGGTGATCGGCTCGATGTAGGTGACGTCGGCCGTGCCCGGGTCGGTCATGATCGTCGCCGGGTTGGAGTTGACCAGGACGACCCGGTAGCCCTCCTGCTTCAGCGCCTTGCAGGCCTGCGCGCCGGAGTAGTCGAACTCGCAGGCCTGGCCGATGACGATCGGGCCGGCGCCGATGATGAGGATCGATTTGATGTCGCTGCGTTTCGGCATCGTTCAGGCGTAGTTACCGGGCGCGAGCCGCCGCTCGACCAGTTCGATCAGGATGTGGATCACCTTGATGTGCAGTTCCTGCACGCGGTCGGCGTAGCGGCCGCCCGGGGTGACGATGGCGATGTCGGCCAGGTCGGCGAGCGGCGTGCCGCCGCGGCCGGTGAGCGCGACTACGCGCATCTGCAGTTCGTTGGCGGCCTGCGCCGCCGCGATCACGTTGCGGCTGGCGCCGCTGGTGCTGATCGCCAGCAGCACGTCGCCGGCGCGGCCATGCGCCCGCACGTAGCGCGCAAACACCTGCTCGTAGCCGTAGTCGTTGCCGACGCAAGACAGGTGGCCGGGATCGCTCACCGCCACCGCCGCATAGCCGGGCCGGTCGTCGCGGAAGCGCCCGGAAAGCTCCTCGGCGAAGTGCATCGCGTCGCACATCGAGCCGCCGTTGCCGCAGGAAAACGCCCGGCCGCCGGCGGCGAACGCCGCGGCGAGCAGTTCGCCCGCCTGCGCGATGTGCGCCAGCGTCGCGTCGTCGGCGCGCAGGCGGTCGAGCGCTGCCGCCGCCTCGTCGAGCGCCGCCCGCACGACGAAGGTCATTTCCTCTCCTGCATCAGGCCGACGAAGCGGTCGAACAGGTAGCCGATGTCGTGCGGCCCGGGGCTGGCTTCCGGGTGGCCCTGGAAGCAGAACGCCGGCCGGTCGGTGCGGCGGAAGCCCTGCAGCGAACCGTCGAACAGCGACACGTGGGTGACCTTGCAGTTGCCCGGCAGCGACGCCGCGTCGACGGCGAAGCCGTGGTTCTGCGAGGTGATCGCCACCCGGCGCGTCTCGAGGTCCTG
>JBHJND010000097.1:0-2580 GCA_048497655.1 Caballeronia novacaledonica | reverse complement strand
GGAAGTGCTCCAGCACGACGGTGAAGAGGTCCTCGCGCGCGAAGCCGGCGGCCACGGCGCGCGAGTCCGGTGCCACCGCCACCGGGTTGCTGTCGTAGACGATCAGCGCCTCGATCGGCGGATCCGCTTGCGCCAGGTCGGCGCCGATGGTGCTCATGTTGATGGTGCGCGGCTTCCGGCCGGCCAGCAGGTCCGGCCGATAGAGCCGCTCGCTGTCGACTTCCGCGACGCCGCTCGACGACAGCAGCACGCCGCCGGCCGCATCGCGCCAGTGGCCGGCGAGCGCCGGCAGGCAGGCCACCGCGCGCACTGCGTTGCCGCCGCCGGCCGCCCGCTGCATGCCGTAGTTCAGCCGGATCGCCGCCGGGCGGATGTGCCAGTAGTCGTGTGCCAGCTGCTCGACTTGCTCGGCGCCGATGTCGCAGATCCGCGCAACGCGCTCGGGCGGGAAGTCCCCTGCCCGCTCGGCCAGCGCGTCGAAGCCGAGCGTGTAGCGGTCGATGTAGTCGCGGTCGAGCCAGCCCTCGCGGATCAGCACGTGCGCGATGCCGAGCGCCAGCGCGCCGTCGGTGCCGGGCAGCAGCGCGACGTGCCGGTGGCACTTCTGCGCCGTGTCGGACCGGTACGGGTCGATCGCCACCAGCGTCGCGCCGTTGCGCTTGGCCTGCTGCACGAAGCTCCACAGGTGCAGGTTGGAGGCGATGGCGTTGGTGCCCCAGAGGATGATCAGCCGGCTGTCGGCGAACGCTTCCATCGCCGGGCCGGTGCGCAGGCCGAGCGTGTAGGTCAGCGCCTCCGCTCCCGCGCTGGCGCAGATCGTGCGGTCGAGCAGGCTGGCGCCGAGCCGGTGGAAGAAGCGGCTGGCCATCGCCTCGCCCTGCACCAGCCCCATGGTGCCGGCGTAGCTGTACGGCACGATGCGCTGCGGATCGACGGCGGCGATCTTCTGCAGCCGGGCGGCGATGTCGCCGAGTGCCTGGTCCCACGACACCTGCTCGAAGCGGCCCTCGCCCTTGCGGCCGACGCGCTTGAGCGGGTGCAGGATCCGCTCAGGGTGGTAGGTGCGCTCGAGGTAGCGGCTGACCTTGGCGCACAGGACGCCGGCGGTGGTCGGATGCGACGGGTCGCCGGCGACCTTCACCGCCACCCGGCGCCCGTTCTCCTCGCGCACCGTCACCAGCATGGCGCAGGTGTCGGGGCAGTCGTGCGGACAGGCGGCGCGGACGATCTCCTCCCGCGCGGCCGGGGTCGCCTCGGTCGTCATCGCCTCACGCCGGCGGCGCCGCCTCGGACAGGCGCGCGAAGAACTGCTCGCAGGCGGCGACCTGCTCGTAGGTGATGTACTCGTCGGGCTTGTGCGCCTGGGCGATCGAGCCCGGGCCGAGCACCACGGTCGGGATGCCGATGCCGGTGAAGACGCTGGCCTCGGTGGCGAAGCTCACCGCGCCGGTGCCCAGGTGCTGCGTGCGCGCCAGCTGCTGCGCCCATCTGACCACCGGCGCGTCGGCGGCGATGCCGAAGGCCGGCAGGTCCAGCCCCATCTCGATGCGGATGTCGGCCTCCGGCGCCACGGCGCGCATCTCCGGCAGCAGCGCCTGCGCGTAGTCGAGGATCGGCCGGGTCATCGCGTCGTGCGGCGTGGCCGGGATGTTGCGCATCTCGAAGAAGAACTCGCAGTCGCGCGGCACCACGTTGGTGGCGATGCCGCCGTGGATCACGCCGGTCTGCAGCGTCGAGTGCGGCACCTCGAAGCGGCCGTCCTTCGGCTCCTCGCGCGCCATCTTGGAGGCCAGCGCGCGGATGAAGGAGATCACCTGTGCCGCGTACTCGATTGCGTTGACCGCCGTGGGTGTCAGCGACGAGTGCGCCTCGCGGCCGCGCACGCGGCAGCAGAAGTCGCGCTTGCCCTTGTGGGCGACGATCGCCTGCATGTCGGTCGGCTCGCCGATGATGCAGCCGGCGGGCTTCACACCGCGCTGCTGCAGGTCGGCGACCAGCCCGCGCACGCCGAGGAAGGTGGTCTCCTCGTCGAAGGTCAGCGACAGGTGCACCGGCAGGCGCGACTGGGCGGCGAGGAACTTCGGCGCCCAGGCCAGCGCGATGGCGATGAAGCCCTTCATGTCGGCGGTGCCGCGGCCGTGGATGCGGCCGTCGCGGTGCGTCGCCTTGAACGGGTCGCTCGACCAGTCCTGCCCGTCGACCGGCACCACGTCGGTGTGGCCGGACAGCACGATGCCACGGGTGGCCGCCGCCGCCGCGTCGTCGGCCAGCGTGCAGAAGAGGTTCGCCTTCTTGCCGGTGCTGTCGTAGACCAGGTGCGGCTTCAGGCCGAGGCCCGCCAGGTGGTCGCGGGCGATCTCGATCACGCCGAGGTTCGAGTCGCGGCTGACCGTCGGCACGGCGATCAGCCGGTCGATCATTTCGAGCGCGGCGCGCGACGGCGCGGCGGTGGCGGGTTCGGCGAGCGCGGACACGGCAGGACTCCGGTGGGCGGCAAAGGCGGCCATTGTAGGAAGGTCGCGGCGGCACTGCCCGTTACCATCGGCGCCCGAAGGGAGACTGGCCGATGACCTTAATAAC
>JBHJND010000096.1:0-13021 GCA_048497655.1 Caballeronia novacaledonica | reverse complement strand
CAGGTCGACGAACTGGCGCAGGGCCGCGTGTGGACCGGCCGCCAGGCGCACGAGCACAAGCTGGTCGATCGCCTTGGCAGCTACGAGGATGCGCTGCAGGCCGCAGCCCGGCGCGGCGGCCTCGGCGAGGAGTTCCGCGTCGCCTACATCGAGCGCGAGCCGCGCGGCATCGACCGCCTGCTGGGCATCCTGTTCGGCGAGGCGTCGCTTTCGTCCCTGCCCCTGCTCGACCGCTTGCTGCCCGAGGCGGCCGTGCTGCACGACCTGGCGCAGTCGATCGGGCCCGACGCGCACTGGCTGCGCAGCGCCGCGCGCAATCCACTGGCAGCGCAGTCGCACTGCCTGTGCTCGGCCGACAGCCTGCTCGGGACGGACTGACGGCGCGCCGGGCGGGATCGGCGGCCGGCCGACGCCGCTGCGGCAGCCGGGGCGCGGACCAAGTATCCGCAAGACCTAATACGAAAGTAACTCCCCACGTCGCTCGCGCTTCGTCCAGAATCGGGCGACCGGCCACGAGAGGCCGTCGAGGTCGTCGAGCATGAATCAGCGCAGCCGGAAGCAACCCACGCACCCGCGGCTCCTCCGTCGCGCGGCGATGCGGCTGCGCCGTGCCCCCCGGGAAAAATGAAGATGGAATCCGTCACCACGCTGGGCGATTCGACACGGCGCAGGCCCGGCGCGCGCCGCCTGCAGATCCTGCAGACACTGGCGTCGATGCTCGAGGATCCGAAGGGCGAGAAGGTCACCACCGCGGCGCTTGCCGAGCGGCTGTCGGTGTCCGAGGCGGCGCTCTATCGCCACTTCGCCAGCAAGGCGCAGATGTTCGAGGGGCTGATCGAGTTCATCGAGACCACCATCTTCGGCCTGATCAACGACATCGCCGAGCGCGAGCCCTCCGGCCTGAAGCAGGCGCGCAGCACCGTGGTGATGCTGCTGGAGTTCGCGCAGACCAACCGCGGCATGACGCGGGTGCTGATCGGCGACGCGCTGGTCAACGAGAACGAGCGGCTGCAGGAACGGATGAACCAGATGTTCGAGCGCATTGAGTCGTCGCTCAAGCAGAGCTTCCGCCTGGCGGTGACCGAAAGCGAACTGCCGGCGGACTTCGACGCCGCCTCGCGCTCGGCGCTGATCGTCGCCGACGTGATCGGCCGCTGGCACCGCTTCGCCAAGAGCGGCTTCCGCAAGCCGCCGGCCGACGGCGTCGACGTGCAACTGCCGGTGCTGCTCGTCTAGCGCCGACGACGGGCGCGGCTGCTCAGCGCAGCCGCTGCCAGCACCGCCGAACCGCCAGCACGGTGACGCCGATCAGCATCGTGAAGGCAATCAGCGACAGGTTCGGGATCGCCAGGCCGAGGAAGGTCCAGTCGACCTTCAGGCAATCGCCGTGGCCGGCAAACAGCTTCGGCAGCCAGGTCTCGAGCGGGAAGTCCTTGTGGAACCACTCGAAGGGCCGCCCGCAGCTCATCGACTCCGGCGGGTAGACGAGGATCCAGCTGTGCCAGGCGGCAATGCCGGCGCCGGCCAGTGCGCAGGCCGCCGCCAGCACGGCCGCCGCCAGCTGGCCGCGACCACCCCTGGCCAGCAGCCCGATGGCGGCAAAGATGCCGACGCCGATGATCGCCACCCGCTGCAGTATGCACAGCGGACAGGGCTCCAGCTTGAGCACGTGCTGGAAGAACAGCCCTCCGCCCACGCCGAGCATGACCAGCGCGACGATCAGGGACAGCAGTGCCGTCGGCGTCGCACGGCGGAACAGGTCGGCAAGGGCAGCCATGGCTCGGACGGAGGCGGCTCCCGGCACCTTGCCGCGCGTTCAAACGCGGCGCGAAGCGCCGCAGACGGCGCAGCCGGGATCACGTTCGAATCGTACCGCGCGCACGTCCATGCTCAGCGCGTCCAGGATCAACAGCCGGTCACTTGCGGTCGTGCCCACCCGTGCGACCAGCTTCAGCGCCTCGGCGGCCTGCATGGCGCCGACGATGCCGGTGAGCGGCGCGAACACGCCCATCACCGCGCACAGGTCGTCCTGGGCGTCGCCTTCCGGGAACAGGCAGGAATAGCACGACGACTCCGGCCGACGCAGGTCGAACACGGCGAGCTGCCCGTCGAAACGGACCGCCGCGCCGGAGACCAGCGGCCGCCGCTGCGCCACGCAGGCGCGGTTGATCGCGTGCCGGGTGGCGAAGTTGTCGGTGCAGTCGAGAACCACGTCGGCGGCAGCCGCCAGCGCGTGCAAATCGGCCTCGCCGACCCGCTCGGTGACGGCGGTCAGCTCGACCTGCGGGTTGACGGCCGCCAGGGTGGCCAGGCCGGAAGTCGCCTTGTTGACGCCGATCCGGTCGGCGGTGTGCAGGATCTGCCGCTGCAGGTTGGTCAGGTCGACCGCGTCGCCATCGACCAGGGTCAGGCGGCCGATGCCGGCGCAGGCCAGGTATATCGACGCGGGCGAGCCCAGCCCGCCGGCACCGACGACCAGCGCCGCAGCGGCGCGGATGCGCGCCTGGCCCTCGATACCGATCTCCTGCAGCAGGATGTGGCGCGAATAGCGCAGCAGCTCGTCGTCTTTCATTGTCCGGGGACGGCGGAGTCGACTGCCGGCTTCAGCCGGACGCCGCCCGCCGCGTCGCTCACGCGCACCGCGCCGGCGCGAACGGCCTGCGTCCGCCGTCCGGCAGGCTGCGCCTAGCGGCTCGAGCGGGACGAGGCGGCGACGCTTTCCGGCTTCTTCGCCGTTTCCACCGGCAGGCCCTTCAGGTGCTTCATCGCCTGCTGCAGTTGGAAGTCGTCTTGCGAGCCGAATTCGTAGCGCTTCGGCGCCGGGCTTTCGGCGCGCGGCTCGGTCTGCGCATCAGCGGATGCGGCGTCGCGCGCCGCCTCGGCAGCAGCCGGGGCACCCTTCTTCTCCTCGAGGTGGCGCGCCAGGTCGGCCTCGCGGACCTGCAGTCCGCCGAAGCTTCCCTGCGCGGTGTCGTCCACGAGCAGATCGGGCTCGATGCCCTTGGCCTGGATCGAGCGGCCGCTGGGCGTGTAGTAGCGGGCGGTGGTGAGCTTGATCGCCGCCGGGCGCTCGCCGTCGGCGCGCAGCGGGATGATCGTCTGCACCGAGCCCTTGCCGAAGGTCTGCGAACCCATCACGGTCGCCCGCTTGTGGTCCTGCAGTGCACCGGCGACGATCTCCGACGCCGAGGCGCTGGCACCGTTGACCAGCACCACCATCGGCACCGACTTGAGTTCCTTCGGCAGGCGGGAAAGCGCGTCGTCACCGCGACCGCGCTGGTAATCCTCGGCCGAGGCCACGAAACGGCGCTTGGCGTCGCTCATCCGGCCGTCGGTGCTGACCACCAGCGCCCCCTTGGGCAGGAACGCCGCCGAAACGCCGATCGCCGAGTGCAGCAGGCCGCCGGGGTCGTTGCGCAGGTCGAGCACCAGCCCGTTCAGCGGGCCGGCCTTGTAGGCCTCGGCGAGCTGCCTGGCCAGGTCGTCGACGGTGCGCTCCTGGAACTGCGAGATGCGGACGAAGGCATAGCCGGGCTCGATCACCTTGCTGCGGACCGACTGGGTGCGAATGACGTCGCGCACCAGCTTGAACTCGAGCGGCTTGGCTTCTCCCTTGCGCGCCACCGTCAGCGTGACCGGGGTGCCCTTCTTGCCGCGCATCAGCTTGATCGCATCGGAAAGCGGCATGCCGCGCGTCAGCGTGTCGTCGATCTTGATGATCAGGTCGCCGGCCTTGATGCCGGCGCGAAAGGCCGGCGTGTCGTCGATCGGCGCCACCACGCGCACCGCGCCGTCCTCCGGCGCGACCTCGATGCCGAGGCCGCCGAACTCGCCCTGGGTGCTGGTCTGCAGATCCTTGAAGGCGTCGGCGTCGAGGAATGCCGAGTGCGGATCCAGCCCGGTCAGCATGCCGGAGATCGCCTCCTGGATCAGCTTGCGGTCCTCGACCGGCTCGACGTAGTGGCTCTTGATCGCGCCGAAGACATCGGTCAGCTGGCGGATCTCCTCGAGCGGGATCGGACCGCGGCTGTCGCGGAACGCGTAGGCCGAGATGCCGAGGCTGACCGCGACGCCCGCAAAGGCGCCGACGCTGATCAATGCGAAAGTCCGCAAACGTCCGCTCATCAAACAACCTCCGGAGACAGGCCGCACGTTGGGCAGCCGCCGGGCAGGGAAGTTCCGGCCTCAGCGGGCCTGGGCCCAGCGCAGCGGGTCGATCGGACGACCCTTGAAACGCAGCTCAAAGTATAGGCCGGCCTCGGCGGCGCCCCCGCTGCTGCCCACGGTGGCGACGGTGTCTCCGGCACCGACCCGGGCGCCGACATCGGCAAGCAGCGACTCGTTGTTGCCATAGACGGAGAGGAAGCCTTCGCCGTGATCGACCACCAGCAGGTTACCGAAGCCGCGCAGCCAGTCGGCGAACACCACCCGACCGGCGGCTACGGCGTGCACGTCGGCCCCCGGCGCGGCGCGGATGAACACGCCCTTCCAGGTCGGCGCGTCGACCTGTGCCTCGGTCGGCCGCGGGCTGCCGAAGCGCGCCACCAGCTCGCCGCGCACCGGCAGCACGAGCCTGCCGCGCAGCTGGGCGAAGTCGCCGCCAGCGGGCACCTCGACCGCCGGCGGCGACTCGGCGCCAGTCGACGGGCGGCCGGCACGCGGCGGCTCGCGCGGCTGCCGCCGCGCCTGGCCGGCCAGTAGCTTCTCGATCTCGCCGATAAGCGAGGCGAGCCGCTTCTCGTCGCGCTGCAGGCTCTGCAGCGAACGCTGCTGGCCGGCCAGTTGCCTGGCGATGCGGTCGAGCGTGCGGCCACGCGCCTCCTGCTGCCTGATCAGCTCGCTGCGGTTGCGCTCCTCGTCTTGCGCAAGCGCCGCCAGCTCGAGCTGCTTGATCTCGGACTGCGCCTGCAGCCCGGCCAGCTCCTCGCCGCGCAGCCGCAGCTCGCCGAGCGTGCGCGAGCGGCCGCGGGCGAGGTGGTCCAGGTAGATCAGCTCGCGCTGCAGGTCGCCGGGACTGGCGCCTTCGAGCAGCCGCTGCAGCGGCGACTGCCGTGCAAGCACGTACTGGCTCCGGATGACCAGGCCGAGGCCTCTTTCCTCCTCCAGCCGTCGCGCGCCGACGGCGCGGCTGCGCGAGGCAAGCGCGTCGATCTCCTGCTGCACCTGCCACCGCTCGGCAGCCAGTTCGCGCAGCCGCCGGTTGGCCTCCGAGATGGCCGCCTCGGACTCGCGCAGCGCGTCGGCGGCCTCGGCGCGCGAAGCTTCGCCCCGGGCGACCTGCTGCCGGAGCTGGACCAGTTGCTGTTGCAGCCGGCGCTGCTCGTCCTGCAGCTGCTGCTTTCGCTGCGGCGTCGGCTTGGCCGCCGGTGCCGGCGTCGGCTTATCCGCCGCGGCCGGCTTTGGCGCCGCCGTCGGCTGCGGCCGGGCGGGCAGCGCTGCGCACAGCGCCAGCGCCGCCGCCAGCGAGAGCAGGCGAAGCCGGCGGGCCGCCGAGGCAGGAATCAAACGACTAGGGCTTGGCCTTGCCCTGAGCGGCGACCGACGCCATCGCGCGGGCGATCTCCTCGGGGTCGCCGAGGTAGTAGTTGCGGATCGGCTTCAGGTCCTGGTCGAGTTCGTAGACCAGCGGCCGCGCGGTGGGGATGTTCAGCCCGACGATGTCCTCGTCGGAGATGCCGTCGAGGTACTTGACGAGCGCACGCAGCGAATTGCCGTGCGCGGCAACCAGAACCCGGCGGCCGCGCCTGATCGCCGGCGCGATCGAGTCGTTCCAGAACGGCAGCACCCGCGCGACGGTGTCCTTCAGGCACTCGGTGGCCGGGATCTCCTCCGGCTTCAGGTTCCGGTAGCGCGGATCGCTGCCGGCCCAGCGCGGATCGTCCGGGGTCAGCGGATCGGGGGCGATCGCGTAGGCGCGGCGCCAGATCAGCACCTGCTTCTCGCCGAACCTGGCGGCCGTTTCCGCCTTGTTGAGGCCCTGCAGGCTGCCGTAATGCCGCTCGTTCAAGCGCCATGAGTGCACCACCGGGATCCACATCAGGTCCAGCGCGTCGAGCGCCAGCCAGAGCGTGCGGATCGCCCGCTTCAGCACCGAGGTGTAGGCGATGTCGAAACCGTATCCCTCGCGACCGAGCAGCTCGCCGGCGGCGCGCGCCTCGCGCACGCCCGCCTCGGTCAGGTCGACGTCGGTCCAGCCGGTGAAGCGATTGTCGAGGTTCCACTGGCTCTCGCCGTGGCGCAGCAGCACGAGCTTGTACATGTCGGGTTCCGGCTGATGGATCGCAGGCTCATTTTATAATCGCGCTCCTTTTGCGCCGGCGGGGGCGTCCGTGCAGTTCTTCATCGACAACGCTTTGCTGTTTGCGGTGGCCTTCGTCAGTGGCGGCATGCTGCTGTGGCCGCTGCTGCGTTCGCGCGCCGCCGGCCCCGCGCTGACCACCCTGCAGGCCACGCAGCTGATCAACGGCAAGCACGCGCAGGTGGTCGACGTGCGCGATGCCGCCGAGTTCGCCCGCGGCACGCTGCCCAACGCTAAGAACATCCCGCTCGCCGAGCTCGCCACGCGTGGGCCGAAGGAACTGAAGAAGGAGCGGCCGGTGATCGTCCTGTGCAACGCCGGCAACATCGCAGGCCGCGGCGCGGCACAACTGCGCGCGGCAGGCCTGGCCGAGGTGTACGTGCTGGCCGGCGGCCTGCATGCCTGGCGTGAAGCCGGCCTGCCGCTGAAGGCCTGAGCCCGCCCGCTGCCAACCGACCGGAGCGCGACCATGACCGCCCCCGTGCTGATGTATCGCACCGAGCAATGCCCGTACTGCCATCGCGCGGAGGCGCTGCTGCGGGCGCGCGGCGTCACCGAGATCGAAACGATCCGCATCGACCTCGATCCGGCGCAGCGCGAGCAGATGATCGAGCGTACCGGCCGCCGCACCGTGCCGCAGATCTTCATCGGCACCACGCACGTCGGCGGCTTCGACGACCTGTCGGCCCTGGACCGCGAAGGCCGCCTCGCTTCCCTGCTCGCGGGCTAGAGCAGGCTCGTTCAATCCAGACAACCAGGAAACACCATGGCAGAGAACAACGGTGCCGGCCAGCCGGCCGGCAGCAACGCCCAGGGCGCCGCCACGGGACCGACCTTCCAGCTGCAGCGCTGCTACCTGAAGGACGCGTCGCTCGAGCTGCCCAACGCGCCGCGCATCTTCCTCGAGCAGCAGTCGCCGAACATCGACGTGCAGCTCGAGGTCAGCAACAGTTCCGTGCTCGAGGGGATCTACGAAGTGGTGGTCCGGGCGACCGTCACGGCCAAGCTGGGCGACAAGGTGCTGTTCCTCGCCGAGGGCAAGCAGGCCGGCATCTTCGAGATCCGCAACGTGCCGAAGGAGCAGTTCGAGCCGATCGTCGGCATCGTCTGCCCGAACATCGTCTATCCGTACCTGCGCGCCAACCTCGCCGATCTGATCAGCCGCACCGGCCTGCCGGCGGTCCACCTGGCCGAGATCAACTTCGAGGCGCTCTACCAGCAGCGGCTGGCACAGCAGCAGGCGCAGGCGGCCGCGCCCGACGCGGCGCTGCCGACGCAGTAATCACCACCGCCCGGCCCCCGACGGCAGCACGGGACAGCTCGTCCGTGCACATCACCGTACTGGGCGCGGGCGCCTGGGGCACGGCGCTGGCGGCCGCGCTGGCGCCGCGCCAGCCGGTGCTCCTTTGGGCCCGCAGCGGCGCGGCGCTCGCCTCGGTCGCCGCAACGCGGCGCAATGAGCGCTACCTGCCGGGGATCGAGCTGCCGGCGGCGCTTCAGTGCACCGGCGAGCTGGGAGCGGCGGTTGCCCACGCGCGCCACGGCCTGCTGCTGATCGCCACGCCGACCGCCGCGCTGCGCGAGCTGCTGCGACAGCTGCGCGGCAGCGCGGCGCTGCCGCCGCTCGTCTGGCTGTGCAAGGGGCTGGAGGGCGTCAGCGCGGCGATGGCGCACGAGATCGTCCGCGACGAGCTCGGCGGGCATCCGGCCGGACCGCTCTCCGGGCCGAGCTTCGCGCAGGAAGTGGCGAAGGGGCTGCCCACCGCGCTGGCGGTCGCCGGCGACGACCCTCTCTGCAGGCTCGTCACCGAGGCGCTGCATGGCCCGGCGCTGCGCATCTACTCGACGCACGACGTGGTCGGCGTCGAGGTCGGCGGTGCGGTCAAGAACGTGATGGCGATCGCCACCGGAATCTGCGACGCACTGGAGCTCGGCCACAATGCGCGCGCGGCGCTGATCACCCGCGGCCTGGCCGAGATCACCCGCTTCGGCGTGGCGCTGGGCGCGCAGGCGCAGACCTTCATGGGCCTGACCGGCGTCGGCGACCTCATCCTCACCTGCACCGGCGAGCTGTCGCGCAACCGGCAGGTCGGCCTGATGCTGGGCCGGGGCCTGCCGCTGAAGGAGGCGCTCGACCGGCTCGGCCACGTCGCCGAGGGCGTGTGGTCGGCGGCGGCGGTGCGCAGCCGCGCCGCCTTGCTCGGCGTGCGGATGCCGATCACCGAGGCCGTCTGCGCCGTGCTCGAGGAACGCGCGTCGCCGCGTCAGGCCCTCGACGGGCTGCTCGCCCGCCAGCCGCAGCGCGAAGGACCCGAGTGATGCCGATCGGCGCGGTCTGCGTCTTCTGCGGCTCGCAGCCGGGCGCGCGCCCGGCCTACCTGCAGGCGGCGCGCGAGCTCGGCACGCAGCTCGCCCGCCGCGACTGCAGCGTGGTCTACGGCGGCGGCCATGTCGGCATGATGGGCGCGCTCGCCGACGGGGCACTGGCCGCCGGCGGCAGGGTGATCGGCGTGATCCCCGAGCACCTGATGCGGCCGGAGGTGGCGCACCAGGGCCTGACCGAGCTGCTGGTGGTCGACTCGATGCACACGCGCAAGCGCATCATGGCCAGCCGCTCCGATGCCTTCGTCGTCCTGCCCGGCGGCTACGGCACCTTCGAGGAGATGTTCGAGATGGTGACCTGGCGGCAGCTCGAGCTGCACGCCAAGCCGGGCGGCCTGGTCAACGTCGAGGGGTACTTCGACCACCTGCTGGCGTTCCTGCAGCACGCCGCCGGGCAGCAGTTCATCCGCCCGCAGCACCGCGGCCTGCTGACCGTCGAGGCGAGCGTGCCGGCGCTGCTCGAACGGCTGGCGCAGCAGGCTGCCGCGGCGCCGGAAGCCGGCCCCGGCGGCCTCGAGCGCAGCTGAAGCCCCCCGGCCGCCGGTGCGCGGCGCGGCCATAAGCATCGAACGATCCTGTCTAACGGGTGCCGTAGCCCCCGCCTAAGCTCGCCCGCATTCCCGACCGGAGAGCAGACCCATGCGGCTCGAGACCCTCGCCGTGCACGGCGGCTATTCGCCCGACCCGACCACCCGCGCGGTGGCGGTGCCCGTGTACCAGACCACCTCGTACGCCTTCGACTCGGCGCAGCACGGCGCCGACCTGTTCGACCTGAAGGCGCAGGGCAACATCTACACGCGGATCATGAATCCGACCACCGACGTGCTGGAGAAGCGCCTGGCGGCGATGGAAGGCGGCGTCGGCGGCCTGGCGCTGGCCAGCGGCATGGCCGCCATCACCGCGGCGATCCAGACCATTGCCGAGGCCGGCGACAACATCGTCGCCGCCAGCCAGCTGTACGGCGGCACCTACAACCTGCTGGCGCACACGCTGCCGCAGCAGGGCATCGAGACGCGCTTCTTCAGCCTCGACGAGCCGCAGGCCATCGGTCGGCTCGCCGATGCGCGGACCAAGGCGGTGTTCGTCGAGTCGATCGGCAATCCATCGGGGCGGATCGCCGACATCGCGCGGCTGGCGGCAGCGGCGCACCAGGCGGGCGTGCCGCTGATCGTCGACAACACGGTGCCCACGCCCTACCTGCTGCGGCCGATCGAGCACGGCGCCGACGTCGTCGTGCACTCGCTGACCAAGTACCTCGGCGGCCACGGCACCACCGTCGGCGGGCTGATCGTCGACAGCGGCCGCTTCCCGTGGGCGGAGCACGCCGCCCGCTTTTCGCGGCTGAACAGCCCGGACCCCTCCTATCACGGCGTGGTGTACACGCAGGCGCTCGGCCCGGCCGCCTACATCGGCCGTGCCCGCGTGGTGCCCCTGCGCAACACCGGCGCGGCGCTGTCGCCGTTCAACGCCTTCCTGCTGCTGCAGGGCATCGAGACGCTCGCCCTGCGCATGGACCGGATCAAGGACAACGCGCTCGACGTCGCACGCTTCCTCGAGAAGGAGCCGGCGGTGAGTTGGGTCCGCTACGCGGGACTGCCGACGCATCCGGACCACGCGCTCGCCCAGCGGCTGCTGCGCGGGCGGGCGTCGGGCGTGCTGTCCTTCGGCGTGCAAGGCGGCCGCGCCGCCGGCGAGAAGTTCCTCGACAGCCTGAAGCTGGTCACGCGGCTGGTGAACATCGGCGATGCCAAGTCGCTCGCCACCCATCCGGCCTCGACCACGCACCGGCAGCTGGCGGCCGAGGAGCTGGCGCGCGCCGGCGTCAGCGAGGACATGGTGCGGCTGTCGGTCGGCATCGAGCACATCGAGGACCTGCTGGCCGACATCGGCCAGGCACTGCGCGCCTCGCAGCTGCGCGCCGCCGCCTGAGGACCGCGGCAAGGCTCAGGCGCCGCCGGCGAAGCCCTGCTGGCGCCAGGCCTCGAACACCACCACCGCCACCGCGTTGCCGAGGTTGAGGCTGCGGTTGCCGGGCCGCATCGGCAGTCGCAGCCGGCGCTCGACGGCAAAGCGCTCGCGCACGGCTGCTGCCAGCCCGCGCGTCTCGCCGCCGAACACCAGCCAGTCGCCGGGCGCAAAGCCAACCTCGGTGTACAGGCGCGTAGCCCGCGTGGTCAGGGCGAACATCCGCGCCGGATCCGGGCGCTCGGCGGCGAGCAGCGCGTCGAAGCCGTCGTGCACCGACAGCGGCGCGTACTCGTGGTAGTCGAGCCCGGCGCGGCGCAGCTGCCTGTCCGTCAGGTCGAAGCCGAGCGGCCGCACCAGGTGCAGCCGGCAGCCGCTGTTGGCCGCCAGCCGGATGACGTTGCCGGTGTTCGGCGGGATCTCCGGCTCGACGAGCACCACGTTGAACATCGATGCAGGCAGCGTTCGCTCGATTGCCGGCCCGGCCGGGTGGTCAGTTGGCGCAGGCGCCGAGCTGGCTCTGCGGAAATTCCTTCTGGATCTCCGCCAGCTGCTGCGCCAGCGCGGCGTCGACGCCACGGATCTCGAAGCGCGTCGCCTCGGTGGCGGCGCGCTGCGAGATCTGCACGCCGGCGATGCCCCGCCGGGTCATATCCGCCTGGTGACGCTGCGCCAGCTCCGGATCGCGGAAAGAGCCGAGCACGATGGCGTTGGGCATCGCCGAGTTCTGCCCCATCACGACCAGGTCGCGGATGCCGCGTCCGCGCAGGTCCTGGGCTACCTTCTCGGCCTCGCCGCGCGTCGCCGGCGGCGGCAGGTAGACGATGAACCAGCCCGACGCACCGGCCCGCCTGGCCCGCAACCGGTCGCCGAGGGAGAGCGTGGCCAGCCGCGCCTGGACGCGCGCCAGGCTGGCCTCGTCGAAGTCACCGAACTCGATGCAGGCGAGCCCGGCGTTGCCTTCGCCGGCGGTCCGGGGCGCGCCGCGCAGCGCGGCCAGCTCGAGCGGCGTCAACACGCGGATCTTCTCGGCGGCGATCTGCCGCGCAACCCGCTCCGGCTCGCGGCCCGTCTCGACGGCGGCTCCGAACAGGCCCTGCTGCCAAGCGAACAGGACGATGTTGGCGAGCAGCAGCAGGAGAAACGCCGCCCTCATTGCGCGGCGCCGGCTTTGCTGGCGTCGATGACCGGCGCCGCCGTCAATTCGCAGGCACGCAGATAGACGCCGCGCAGCACCAGGTTCTCCTCGCGCACCACCGACGGCAGCGAGGTGCCGACGCCGACGTGGGGCGCCAACTGCGCCGCGTGGCCGCCGGTGAGGACGACCAGCGGGGTCCCATGCTCGACGCGGAAGCTGCGCACGAACCGCTCGATCAGCCCGAGCTGGCTGCCGAGCACCCCCGAGGCGATCGCATCGTCGGTGTTGTCCGGATAGGCGACCACCTGCCCGCGCGACACCGACAGCCTGGCGGTGCCCTTGGCCAGCGCCTCGTACATCAGGCGGACCCCGGGGGCAATGGCGCCGCCGACGAACGAGCCGTCGATCGTCACGCCGTCGACGGTGGTGGCGGTGCCGGCGGTGACCACCACCAGCGAGCGCGCCGGATGCGCCGCGCGGGCGGCGATCAGCGAATGCCAGCGGTCCGCGCCAAGCTGCGTGCAGTCGCGATAGCCGTTGCGCAGGACGACGCCGCCGTGCTCGAAGCGCGATTGCGTCTCGAGCCAGTGCACCGGCACAGCAAAGGCCTGCCGCACCGCCTGCTCGATGGCGCGCATCTGCGGCGGGGAGGTCACCGCGCAGCCGTAGGCAGCCTGCGCGGGGACCCCGTCGCACCCGGTCCACTCCCGCACAAGCGCCGCCGCGAGTTCATCCGGCGGCCCATTGCGCCTGGTCCCGTGCGCCGGCCCGACTTGGCCGTCGGCGGTCATCAGCACCCACTTCAACGCCGAGTTGCCGGCGTCGAGCAGCAGCCAGTGCGCCGGCGCGCTCATCGCACCGGCCGAAGCGACAGTTCGCCGCTGCTGCACACGCGCAGGCCCACCGCCGTGTCCAGCAGCAGCCTGCCCTCGCCATCGACGCCCAGAGCGCGGCCGCTGGCCACGCGCGCGCCGAATTCGAGCAGGTCGACCGGCGCGTCGCGATGGGCGAACAGCGCCATGAAGCGGGGCTGCAGCGGCACGAAGCCCTGCTCGTCGTAAAGCCGAAGCGCTTCGAGGACAGCGGTGGCGACGCCGGCGATCAGCGACTCGCGGCTGGCGACCGGCGCCATCGCCTCGTCGAGCGCCGCCGCCGGCTGGCCGATCGAGTCGCGGGTGGCCGCGTCCAGGTGCAGATTGATGCCGACGCCGACCACGAGGGTGCGGCGGCCCTCGTCG